>PMSZ01000204.1 GCA_003168235.1 Acidobacteriaceae bacterium | reverse complement strand
CCAGTAGTTGTATGTTGGAGTGTCTGCGCCGCCGCGTTCTGAATCTGCGACGCCGCCAGCGGAAAGAACACAGCCTCCGTCACTCGATGGCCGAGATTGACCGTGAGAACGAAAGAGTCTTTCGCGTCAGCCAGACTCAATTTCCACTGGGCGGGAACCGGACGCGGCAAAGACTTGCGCGCATCCGAAAACCAAGCGGACGTGCGAGCATCCACTACGGGCGCCAGCGTTTTGATGGGAAGAGTAAGCGAGTTTTGCGCCTTCCCCGGAACGCACATCTCATGGCTGCAGACGAGTAGTTTTGCTTCTGCGCCCAGTTGAGCCGTCGGTTGCGATGCCAGGTTCGATTGGGCTGCCAGGTGCGCCGCTACGCGCACGGGCACAATCAGCAGCAGTGTGCCCTCGTATCCATAGTCGACGATGCTACCAGCGCCCAGTCGCTGCGGCGTAGGCCACTCGATCGCTCCCGCCGTGAACCCGGCCGGCAAATGCCACTCCACCCGTGGAGATTCGCCCGAATCGCCGGGGTTGATCCAATAGACATGCCAGCCCTTTTCCAGCTCAAACCGCAACCCCAGGTTTAGCTGATGCCCCGCGGAAATCGATGAGTCCTCAGCGACAAGTTCCAGCGTGCCATGCGGAATCGCGGCGCCCGAAGCCTGCCCACGCCCCAACCCCAGGGCAACTCCGAATGCCAGAACCCGCAAGATAGCCACGCCACGCGCACACGACCGCATCTACATTTCGATGCACATTGCGCCAGCTTCGCGCCAACCGTTTCGAAGCCAGCGGCAACCGGCCCCGCCGCAATGCAACTTTTTCCTGGCTGGGGTCCGCGAATCCGCGGTCATCCCTGCGGTCATTGTGGTATCCCGCAGTATACAAACAGATTTATCCGTGGCAATTCTCGTGCTTCATCAGTACATACGGAGGCCCTATGAAGTGGCTGCATCCGATCGAACGGATTGTTGAAATGCTTTTCGTCGCATGGCTCTTTGATTTGTTTTTCAAACCCGTATCACGTTATCGGCAACCAATGCATAGAAGTTAGGAGTTCATCTAACGTCTGAGTCGTCAGAGGAGGCAACCCCTATGAAACTTACCCGACTGTTAAGCGCATCCATTCTCGCGCTGCTGCTTGGCATGACCACCATGGTCTACGCACAAGAGCAACACGAGGACAGCAAACCGCAGGACGATACGAAAGAAGCGCCTCGCCAGGATGAGGCCAAGCCGCAAAAGCCCGATCAGGACAAAGATAAGCCGGCGCAAAGCAATGACAAGATGCAAAACGACAAGGCGCAAAACAACAATGACAAGATGGCAAAACAAGACAATGCCACAGCGAAAAAAGAAGGCTCTCAAGCCGGCCGCATCCCCGAGGACAAGTTTCGGGCAAGTTTTGGACGGCAGCACACGTTCAGCGTCACTCACGTAACCACTGTCGGCGGACGGCCCCAGTTCCAGTACGGTGGCTATTCGTTTGTCGTTGTTGATGCGTGGCCGGTGGGTTGGGCCTATACCGATCAGTGCTACATCGACTACATCGATGGCGAATACTTCCTTTTCGACCTGCTGCATCCCGGTGTGCAGGTAGCGATCACCGTCGTTCTTTAATTAGTGTGCGATTGCGCGGGCCCAGTTGCCCGCACCACGATTTGTCGCGAGCTGGTGGCCTTCATGCAAAGCAGAAATCCGCTACGTGTGAAGGCCACCGGACTCATTGGGTTTACGTGGCGTCGAGAGGAAAATTGGGGTTCCCGCGTCCTAGTTTCGCGCCCAGGTCGGCCGCAATCAGTTTGCCGTGGAAGCGGCCATTCTCGATGAAAATTTCGCTGGTCCGCGATCCCGCGACAATCACACCTGCCACATAGATTCCCAATACATTCGATTCCAGCGTCTCAGGATCGCATACCGGGCGCAGTTGTTCAGAAGAAAGTTCAATGCCCGCGCTGCGCAAAAAATCGTAATCGGGATGATATCCCGTAAGCGCAAATACGAAATCGTTCCTCAGGCGAATGGTGCCTGAAGGCGTACGCACCACCACACAGTCCTCCCCGATTTCCCGTACCTCACTGTTGAAGTATGCCGTGATTTCGCCCGCCTTGATGCGATTCTCAATGTCGGGACGTACCCAATACTTCACGTGATTGTGCATCTGCGCTCCGCGATGCACCAGCGTTACTCGCGCGCCGTGCCGCCACAGATCCAAAGCCGTTTCCGCCGCGGAATTCTTGCCCCCAATCACCACCACATCCGTGTCGAAGTAAGGATGTGGCTCCCGATAATAATGAAAGACTTTGGCCAGATCTTCGCCCGGAACGTTCAGCTTGTTCGCCAGGTCGTAATAGCCGGTCGCCAGCACGATCTTGCGCGCGCGATAGTCGTGGATAGCGTCATGACGGTTGGTCGTTGCCACGCGAAAATCGTTGTCTTCGCCGGTAATCGTCTTCACCCATTCGTACTGGCGAATATCCAACTCATAATGCTCGGCCACCCGCCGGTAATATTCCAGCGCTTCCAACCGGTTGGGCTTCGCTGAAGCCGTGGTGAAAGGAATGTCGCCAATCTCCAGCAACTCCGGCGTGGTGAAGAACACCATGTTTGTCGGGTAGTTGTAGATGGAATTCACCAGGCATCCCTTGTCGATAACGATGGCCTTCAGTCCAGCCTTCTGCGCCTCAATGGCGCAAGCCATCCCCGTAGGCCCGGCGCCCACGACCAGAACGTCGTTCCACGAGTCGGCACGCGCCTGCGTCTGCCTGCGAGGCAGGGTTTCCGGAATTTCTTCGACGGATAAAGGCGTTTGGGATTTCATCGGGCGCTGAAGAGTGAAACCGGAATTCTAACATCGCGCTCTGGTCTTTGACTCTCGATTATCCGATGGCTCGGATCGCCCGATGGACAGATATCGCTACTTCTTCACGCAAACCGCCACTCCATCCCGTATGGGGAGGATCGTCGTAAACAGGTCCTTCGATTCGTAGATCAGCTTATTGAATTCGAGAATGGCCTTGGTCGGCGCATCCGGATTCGGCTTGCGCAGCTTTCCACTCCAGAGAACGTTGTCGGTAATAAAAAGTCCGCCGCTTCTCACCCGCGGCAACGCCACGCGAAACACTCGCGGATAATCCACCTTGTCGACATCGTTAAAAATAATGTCGTAAGGCTGCTTTTCTTCCGAAAGAATCTCGAGAGCATCTCCCACCCGGACGGTAATCCGCTCGCTGACCCCGGCGCGGTCAAAGTAGCGCCGCGCTTTGTCAGCCCGCTTCGGATCGCCATCCGTGTAAATGACGCGTCCGCCGTCCCCCACCGCCCGCGCCCACCAGATGGTGGAATATCCAATTGCCGACCCCATCTCAAACACTCTTTTTGCTCCGCTGATCGTAGCCAACTGATAGAGCACTCGCGCCACGGCCGGTCCAACGATCGCTACATCGTTTTTCGTGGCATCCGCCTCCATCTCGGTCAGCACTTCGTCGCGCGCCGGCAGCATGGCGTACATATACTCCTCGACCTCTGGAACCGTGATTCCACCCAACATCTGCCAGTCGCGTTTTGCGGGTTGCTTCTCAGTTTTATTCGTCATGCCACTCCTGATAATCCAATTCTCGTCGGCGGAACTTCGAGCATGCCCGCCCAGCCAAACCGACCGAAGACACTATGAAGAAGACGCACTATGAAATCGTTTGTCCCGGCTTCATTTCCAGTACTTCCACTTCGGGCACAAGCTTTTTCAATTGTGCCGGTGTTCCCGTCAGCATCGGAAACGTCCCAAAGTGCATCGGGATGACCGTTTCCGGCTGCAGCAGTTTGCAGGCGTATGCTGCTTCACGCGGCGACATCGTAAAGTGATCGCCAATCGGCAGCATCACAATCTTCGGCGCATAGAGATCGCGAATAATCGCCATGTCGCTGAATACGTTAGTATCGCCCGCGTGGTAAATCTTGACTCCGTTCGAAAATTCGAGCACGTAGCCGCAAGCCTCGCCGCCATAAACAATCTGGTCGCCATCCTGAATCCCGCACGAATGCACTGCATGAACCATGGTGATCTTCACTCCCGCCACGGTTTGCGTGCCTCCTTTATTCATGGGAGAAATCTGTTGAACGCCTTTTTTCTGCAGCCACATGCAAAGTTCAAAGATGCCAACCGCAACCGGATTGACCTTCTTGCCCACCTCGACCGCATCTCCAATGTGGTCGCCATGCCCGTGCGTACAAAGCATGGCGTCGGCTCGGGTCACATTCTTCTCGCCCGCGGGGCACATCGGATTCCCCGCAATCCACGGATCGATGTAGAGCCTCTTCCCTTCCGGCGTTTCGATGCGAAAGGTAGCGTGGCCCAGCCAGGTAACTTGAATTCCTTGCAGTTTCACGAAAATATCTCCCCGGTTTGCGAAACGTTGGTTTGCGAAATATTGGTCTGCGGAACATTGATTTGCGAGAAATCTGCAAACTCATCCGCGAACAGTCATTGTAGTGACTGCCGATAACACCGCGCAATGCGGAGCAACCAGAAAGCGCGTTGATTCGATTTAATTGATTCCGGTTGCACCAAAAATCGTGTATAAGATGATGCTCAATGCCCGAACTTAAAGTAATGCTCTCCCGCGAAACCATCGCCAAGCGCGTCGCCGAGATGGGACAAGAGATCGCTCGCGATTTCGCCGGCCAAGCGATCATCTTCGTCGGCGTTCTCAAAGGAGCGGCTGTTTTCCTCAGCGACCTCGCCCGCCAGGTCCCGCTCGACGCCACGTTCGATTTCATCGGAGTTTCCAGCTACGGAAACCGCCCCATCGCCAAGGAAGATCCGGCCGGGCACGCCGCCTGGGACTCTCTCGGCGAAGTACGTCTGACCAAAGATCTGGACCAGTCCCTTGCCGACCGCAACGTGATCCTCGTCGAAGACATCCTCGACACTGGACTGACGCTGAACTACATCTCCAAGCTGATACGCGCCCACCAGCCGCGCTCGATCCGCATCGCCGCGCTGCTCGATAAGCCTTCTCGCCGCAAGCAGCCGATCGAAGCGCAATATATCGGCTTCACCATCCCCGATGCCTACGTCGTCGGCTACGGACTCGACTATGCCGAACGTTACCGTAATCTTCCCGATATTTGCGTACTGGAGAATTTGTAATCGGTAATTTGTAATTTGTGATTTTCAAACCTGGCGCCCCCGCTTTTTAAATTGCAAATCACAAATTACCAATTACAAATTAATCGGCTGCTATCATAATGCTTGTGAAATCCCACCCCTCGCCAACTTTGCGCCCGTCTGAGGTGGAACCGCTTCTGCTCGAAGTCGCCGACGTGGTCAACACCACCCTCGACCTCGAGACCACTTTGCGTCGCGTCGCGGAGCTTGTCCGCAAAGTTATCGACTACGAGATTTTCGCCATCCTCCTGCTTAACGAACCTTTGCAGGAGCTCTATGTTCGCTTCCATGTCGGCTATCCCGACAAAGTCGCCGAACGCATCCGCGTCAAAGTCGGCCAGGGCATTACCGGGCGCGCCGCTCAGACCCGCCAGGCCGTTCTCGTCGCCGATGTGACTCGCGAAGATCTCTATATCGAAGCCGTGCCCAACGTTCACTCCGAGCTCGCTGTCCCGCTCATCGTCAAGAACCGCCTCATCGGCGTGATCGACCTCGAAGCCCGCGAAAAAGGATATTTCACCGAAGAGCACAAGCGCCTGCTCACCCTGATCGCTTCCCGCATGGCCGTCGGCATCGAGAATGCCCGCCTGCACACGCGCATCACCCGCCAGGCGCGCACTTTGCTCTTGCTCAACGAAATTGCCCGCGAGCTCACCTCGATTCTCAACCTCGACGAACTGCTCAAACGCATCGCCGAACTCCTCAACCGTCTCATCGACTATCAGATGTTCAGTATTCTTCTCGTCGACCCCTCCGGAGAAAAACTGCAGCACCGCTTTGCCCAGCGCTTCGAAGAGCGCCTGCATCTCAAGCACGATATCCCCA
>PMSZ01000325.1 GCA_003168235.1 Acidobacteriaceae bacterium | reverse complement strand
CAAACAGAATCTTCAGCAAGCCCTGGTCGTCGCCCAGCATCTGCCCCTTGGCTAGTTCCGAATACCGCGCCAGCCCACTCTCGTAAGGAGTTTTGTTACGCGTTAGCTCTTCCTCGGTCGCACCAACCATGGAGATTTCTGGAATCGTATAAATGCCGTAGGGAATCAGGTTCGGCAGCAACTGGCTGGGTTTGCCGAACATGTGACAACCCGCGAGCCGACCCTGCTCCATCGAAGTGCTGGCCAGCGCGGGAAATCCGATCACATCGCCGGCAGCGTAAATGTGTGGCACCGCGGTCTGAAAGTGCTCGTTCACCGCCAACTTGCCGCGCTGGTCCGCAGACAAGCCGGCAGCTTCGATTTTGAGCTTGTCGCTGTTCGCGTTCCGGCCAATCGTATAAAGCAGCGCTTGACTACGAATTTTCTTTCCACTCTCTAACGTCGCAAATACCTTGTCGCGCTCTTCGTCGAAACCGACCGAAACCACTTTCTCGCCCACGCGAAAGACCGTTCCCAGCTGCCGCAGTTGAAAGCACAAACTCTCAATAATCTCCCGGTCGACAAAATCGAGCAGGGTTGGGCGCTGATCCACGAGCGTCACTTTCACACCCAGCGCCGTGAACATCGACGCGTATTCGAGCCCAATAATCCCGCCGCCGACCACAATCAACTCCCGCGGTATCTCCTCCAGACAATGCACCTGGTCCGAATCGAAGATCCGTTTTCCGTCCACCGGAATTCCCTCGATATGAGCTGGGCGCGTGCCGCAGGCAATCAGTATTTTTCCCCCCCGAACGACTTGCACTCCTTCTTCGCTCACGATTTCAATCGCATGCGGATCGGCAAAGTGCGCGTCGCCTTCCAGCGCAGTCACATAATTTCGCCGCAGTTGCGCCTTGATCACTTCCACTTCGCGTGTCATCACTGCCGTCGCGCGCAGCACCAGATCCGACATCATGATCCGATCTTTAACCACGTAACCGCGACCATAGAACGACCGCTGCCGCAGCCCGCTCAGATAAAGGACTGCCTCGCGCAACACCTTGCTGGGGATCGTCCCCGTATGAACGCAAACTCCTCCCATGGTTAGCCGCCGGTCGATGATCGCGACTTTCTTGCGCATTTTGGCCGCGCAAATCGCGCCCTTCTGTCCCGCCGGACCGCTGCCAATCACTACCAGATCGTATTCGTTGGCCTGCATAGCTTGTTCGAGTACCCGCTGCAAGAAATTAGCATCTGCCGAACTTCATGTGGAAGGTATCTTTAGTGTTGAATGCAAAATTAAGATTGCTTTAATAAATGTAGGAGTGTGCGTGGCGCGGTACCCCGCCCGCAACTTTATCTAATTGCCCCGCTCATCGCACGCTGAACGCGACAATCGTCCGTCCGCGCGGCCCTTTAGCCTTCTCGATCTCTTCCAGCAGCTTCGATTCCAAATCGTCAGGATCAGCCACCATTTCGCAAGCCGCGATCTGCTCGTCGGTCGCGCCGTGAAAACATAACTCGCACACTCCCAACCCGCCCTCGGTACGCCCCGGAGGCCCGAACGTACGGCACGTCATCGGCCGCGCTGCATACAGTTCGCACAATCCTGTCTCCGGATCGAGCACCGGACAAACCTCGTCGTTGCCAAATTCGGCGAAGCGTTCCTCGGCTTCCGGGCCTTCGTCGAGCACGCCTGTTTTCGCATCACCGGGAAAATCCGCCGATATGCGTCGAATCGAACCCCGCGCCCGCTCCCGAATTCGCGCCGCCCGTTGCGGATCCATCTTCTGCACTTCAATCAAACCGTGCTGCAGTCGCACCGCATCCAGTTGCGAAATGGCAAATACGCCGACACAGCACTGAGTGCATCCTGGACGACACGCCAACCACTCACCGCTGCGTCGCGCGGCATCGGCCAAAGCGGCATCGACAATCTGAATGAGCGCCTTATCCCCAGCCGGCAATCGCCTCATCAACATCCCGGAAGGATACCGCATTCGCCAGACCCGCACGGCGATCGCGGTCAGGATGTTCCGCCAACAATTCCGAGCTATAAATCTTGCACAATTCTCAGCCGGAGGGAAATGCGGATGAAAAACAACAGCACTATTTTCATCGTGGTGACGGGTTTGACATCTAGCGAGAAGGGGCAACCGCAAACGGAATAAGTTATGAAAAGCGAATTGGCCCCTTCTCAGCAAGGGCCTTACAACCAATACATATGACGGGGAGAATCGGCTTCAGGCGAGAAATCTTTAGCTGGATCTCTCAGGCTCGGAAGTAGGATCCTCCGCAACCCGCTAGAAAATGAACTTCATCCCCAATTGAATCAGTCGCGCCGAATTGGCGCTCACCACTTGCCCGAATGTGGTGCCCAGGTCGGCGATATTGCCGTCCACCGATTGTGGTCCGAAGAACTGCGTGTGGTTAAAGGCGTTAAAACCCTCCACCCGGAATTGCAGCGACTTCGTTTCTGTCAGAGGAAGGTTCTTGAGCAGCGCCATATCGTAATTGTCCAATCCAGGACCAGAGAAAAAGCGCCGCCTGGCTGTCCCCGGCGTCCCTGGCGCGTTCTCGCTGAACTGCGACGCGTTGAAATAAGCCCCATTTCGTGGATTGTGGTTCAAATCGAGCGGGCCGCCCGCGTAGTCCGGCTCATCGATTCCAAAATTGTTGATGCCATTCGGCTCGGCCCCGATCAGAGAATTATCGCCATAATTAATCAGCGTCACCGGCAGACCCGTGCTGAAATGAGTAATCCCTGAGATTTCCCATCCCCGCGTCCAGCCGTTCGAAGCGCGGAACAAACGCTCGAAAGGAAGCTGATAGCTGTAGCTGACGACGAAGTTGTGCCTGACATCAAAAGAGGACAAGGCTTTGCTAAGCGAAGGATTGAACGGATTGACCGCCTCCCCCAGGTTTGAAGACTGGTCCTGCGACCTGCTATAGGTGTATCCCGCGAGAACGTTGAAATGTTTGCTGCTGTGTCGCAAGGTGACCTGCAAGGAGTTGTAATTGGAATTGCCGATCGTAGTCTGATTCGCATTGCTTCCGAAATTCGAACCGAGTGGTCCTCGGGTGCCGTTATACACCGTACCGCCTACAGTGGTGTACTTACTATCTTCGCCGAAGGGACCGCATGGGGTCTGTCCGGGAGCAAGGTTGGCGGGATTGCTCAAGAACAGGCACAGCGCTGGATTGCCGGGATTGGCTTCTTCCAACACCAGAAGACGATGCCCCTGGTTGCCGACGTAATTCACGCTGAGAACCGTGTTGGCTCCAAAACCGCGCTCGAGCGACAGCATGTATTGCTCGGTGTAAGGAATGCGATTGCTGGTGGAGTAGTTGGGCAAGCCGGTGATCGGCTCGAACTGCGACCAGTCAATGTTGGGATCGGGGTGACTCGCGCTTGAGTTCAACGGCGCCAGGGTTACGGGAAAATACTGGCCTAGATTCTGGCCGTTCGATGCCGTGATAAATGGAGTCGAGAAAAGCGGCGGCGCCGGACTTGTATAGGTCGTGCCATAAGGCGCATTCGCGGCCATTACACCAATCGTAAGCGCCTCAATCGCAGTGTAAAAAACGCCATAGCTCGCTCGAATGCTGGTCTGGCCGGGCCCACCCAATATTTTCGCGAACATGCCATCGCCCGAAGCGCTCGGTGAATAGGCCAGCCCGATGCGCGGAGCAAAGTCTCGGTCACCGGGCGGCGCCAGCGTCCTCGGCACCCCGGGGTCGGTGGGGTACAGAATGCCAGCCGGGGCGGTTGGAAATACAACCGACTGCTGCCCCGGCACGAACGTGGCGATCTGATTGTATTTTTCATACCAGGGCTCGATCCGGTCCCAGCGCAAGCCGTAATTCAGAGTGAGATCGTGTCTTGCTCGCCAGCTATCCTGAGCATAGAAGCCTGCATATTTGTTTCTCCCGTAAAAAGGCTGAAGCTGGCTCTGGTTGTACTGGCTTGGGATTCCCAGAAGAAAATCCGCGTAGTCCGAGCCCGTCTCCGTGCCAAAGAACAAGAAGCTGCCATTAAACTGAGCAATGGCATTGACGTTGATCTGATCGTAGTGGAACTCGCCGCCCATCTTGAGGGTGTGCGTTCCGATTACTTTGGAAAAATTGTCCAGCCATTGAAAAGTATTGCCGACCTGCTTTAGCTCATTGGTATTGGTTCCGATCGTGAAGCTATTAAAGCCGATGCTTTCTACCCCTTCCGTACTTGGCGATAGCGGTACGATTCCGGACGTTCCTTCACCCACGGTGAAGCCCTGAGATTGCAGACTAACGCCGACTCCGCCTACCGGCTTGCCAAGGTCGTTAGCGTTGCGCAAGTAGCTGAAGTGGAATTCATTGACCGCAGTCGCGTTGAGCGTTTTCGTGTTGCCGATGCCGAACAATTGCGCCCGGCCCGCATAGAGCGCATTGAAGCCGGGAACGTTCGCCCCGCCTTGCGCGACCGGATAGGGATTGTTCTGCGACCAGTTGTCGACAAAGTAGTAAGCGGATATCAATCCCCAGCCGATGTTGGCATCCAGCCGATAAGCGCCCTTGTCATCCTGCAGCGTCTGGTTGTAAGCGGAGGTGGAGAATGTGCCGTTTGCATTGTTGGGAGCGGGAATATATTTCAACAGATAAGTTGCCGGTGCGGACCATGCGCTTGGGGGGATGGAAAGGGTGGGCAAAACGCACTGCGTCGTGTACATGCAACCGGAAGGATAGACCTTGCTGGGGTCGGTCGGGTCAATCGGTTCGTGTTCGCCCGCATAATAATAATAAGGCTCATTCTGCGTAACCCCGTAACCCAGCTGTTGCGAAAGGGATGTGGCCCAGGAGGAGCCAGTCACCGTGGTAGGAATCGTATTGCCGTTGGCGTCGGTGGTCGTAAAGGAACTCTTAAGATCGGACAGGTTTCCCTGACGGTCCTGGTTCGAAGGGATTGGAATTTGCGGCGTGTCGATTCCCTGCGTTGAGCGCGTGCCCTGATAATCGCCGAAAAAGAA
>PMSZ01000397.1 GCA_003168235.1 Acidobacteriaceae bacterium | reverse complement strand
AGGGATTGCGCAGGCCAGGAGAATTGTGGCCGAGGGCGTATCAGAACCTCTATCTGAACTTCTCAACTTCGCGTTCTCAACTCTGGCCCGTTAGTTTGTCTCGGGGGCGCACATTCAACCTAAAAATCCGGCGAGCAGCGTTGAGGCTAGCGGGGAAGCTCCGCCTCATCCGCCGCCCGCCTGGTCTTCAGGCAGCTTTCTTTGTCTGTCTGATTTTGGCCCAACGCGCTTTTTGTGCCAGAGAGATTCTCCGACGCCCCGCTGCGGAGAGAACGCGCTTGGCGCGATGTGGCGCCCCTGCGTTCACCGTTGCGCCACCACCTCGGGTAAGCCGTTCCAGGACCGAAATAGCTTCCCCAAGTTTTTGGACTTGGTTCTGTGCATCCCGGCGTTCCTCGCGGAGCCGGTCGATTGCCTGAGCAATGTTTGTCATCAATACCCCCTCGGGTAATTTACCGTCGCCAATTGTATTACTAACTCGTTGTTTCTGTCATGACTTAATTCCTCTTTCTTTGAGGGGCGTTACAAGTGCTCNNGATCCCAGCCGTAGTAACAATTCCAGCTGGTCGGAGAAAAACTGGTCTGAGAAAACGATGAGCGTATCTATCCCCGGGTTATAAATCGTCGCCAGAGTCGGGATTGCCAGTTGAAACCGCGCCAGCCGGAAACCGGAGCCCTGATTGTCTTGCCGCCATTCGTCATCGCTCTATTCACGCTCTCAGCTCCTGGCGCATCGGCAGGAATCTGGTGCGAGAGATTACCGGCGTGACAGATGCGCTGAGAATCTCCGCGCGCAACCTTTCGACCCGGTCTAGAATCAGTTATCCATGCCAGATCAAAAAACGGCTACAATAGCGTCAATCCCATCGCAATCGGAGGTGGCTGTGAAGCCAAGGCATCCATTCGTCGTTCTCGCACTGTGGTGTGTGGTGTTCCTCGCTTTCGCGCCTAGCCTGTGCGCGCAGAAGGTGCCGCTCCGGCACGTCGGATTCGTGCAAGATTGGTCGCAGCACCAGATTGTTTTCAGCCGTGACGCGCTCGCCCGCAATCCGGATCTGATCCTCCGCGAACCGCGTGTCATGCAGCAGTTGATCGAGCGCACCCAGGCCCCCGACTGGGGCGCCTTTCATAGTGCCGATTCCATCGCTCCTCGCCACGGCAACTCGGACGGCCGCGACTGGGAAGTCCAGGATCTGGGACAACGGCTCCGCGCAAATACGTTTCCCGCCAAATTTTCTTTCGATCCTTCGGCTCCGCCCAGTTGCACGAACGACTACGTTGTATTCGGATTGGATATCGTTGGCATCACCAGCGGCCAGGCCAATCTGGTCGCCTTCAATAACCTTTATGTCAACGACGACGGCACAGGATATTGCCCCGTGCTGACGGCTCCGACGGTGATGTTTGCCTACAATGTGTCCACCGACGGAGGCAAGCTCAATACTTCTCCAGTGCTCTCCCTTGATGGCACCGAGATCGCCTTTGTGGAAAGCCTTGGGGGAAGCACCGGCGCTGCCATTTTCCACGTTTTGACCTGGACTGCGGGTCAAGGCGCCATCGGCGCCGCCTTTGCCCCTACGTCGATGACTTCGCTGACCTATGCCTTGAAGAGCGACACCACCTCGTCGCCCTGGGTCGACTACAGCAGCAACACTGCCTTTGTAGGCGCCGATAATGGCCAGGTTTACCAGATCGCGCCTGCTTTCTACGGAACTCCCGTGCTGACTGGGGGTCCAAACTGGCCGATCCTCATCAGCAACAACTACGAACTCACTCCTCCCGTTTTCGACAATAGCCGAGGTTTGCTGATCGTTGGTAGCGTCAATGGCAATCTGTACCAGGTCAATACGTCGGAAGGTTTGGTTACGGCGGTGCTCCCAGTTGGACTGACCGGTACGACATCGCCTGGCATCTACGCTACGCCGATCGTCGACATCGCCAACGGCTACACCTTTGTCGTTAACGCCGACGCTTCTGGGGCCGGCGCGGAGCTCCTCCAGGTCAATACCGAAACCTTCGAAGTGCATGAGACGGCGCATATTGGCGAAGGATCATCGACCGGTACTGTGCTTCACCTCCGTCAGCCCACGTTCAGCAATGCTTACTACACCAGTCCTTCCGATGGAGTCATCACGCTCTGCGGAACCGGCAGCTCCGATACCACGCCGTACCAATACACTTTCGGTTTTGACACCAACGGAGAAATGATTGAGAGCCCGTTGAGTACGTTGCAACTTTCCACTTCCGACTTCGACACTTGCACCGGATGGGACGAGTTCTTTAATCCCTACGCTGGCGTTGCCGATGCCGTCACCGCGACCTCTATCTCGTCCGACGTTCTGACCGTGACGGCGAGCAATAATTTCACGGTCGGAGAAACGGTCTACATCCAGGGCACCGACGAAAGCTTTCTGAACGGTCAGGCGGTCACGGTTGCTAGCTTGATCGGTCCAGGCCCCACCTTCACAGGTTTCACGGCTAACTTCACGAATCCGGATTACGGCAACCCAACCGATACCGGCGACGTGACGGTGGGGACCGATTTCTTTTTCTTCGGGCTGACCGGCGATTGCACCCTCCTGCCGGGGGGCGCGGGGTCCACTGGCTGTGTGGTGGCCATCGCCAACAACGCCGGAACCACGACCACGACGGCTTCGGCGGTAGATGGCGGTCCCAGCGGCATTATTATCGATAACTACAGCACTGCCGCCGAGGCCTCCAGCATCTACTTCACCGCCCTGAGCGCCGATACCGCGTTTAAATTTACACAAAGCGGTCTGCAATAGGAGCCTTCAAAATCCTCATCTGGGCGCATTCCTGGCTCGCGTTCGGCTTTCGCCGGACGCGGCTGGGAAGTGCGCTCCAGTTCGACTCATTTGCAAGGGATTTCATCCCAATGCAAGGATCGCTGAAGGAAGTATCCGTAACTCGCTGAAGAAAAACAGTTAAAACTTTGGCTCGGGTGGCAGGCAAATTGCCTTTGCCATTCCGATGCGGTGTGCTTGGCCGAGCACGAGAAGCAGGAGCAGGAAGGCGTTCGCGACGGCTCCGTCGCTCGCCGGATTGATCTGCCTTCTTATCTTATCCGCCGTAACCTTGTGCACCCTGGCTTGGTGCACCGTGACGCCACCTTCCCGTGCCGCTCTACGCCCCACGCCGCTCAAGCAGTTAGAAAAGGAACTCCGCAGCGCCCCGGCGCACATCTCCGAGTTTTCTCCCGTAGCCGAGCCGCTCGCACTGCCGAAATGCGGAAGCGTTGCACCACCCGAGGCCCTGCTCACCCCCGACCCGCTGCTCCAGGCTCAAGATGACGATCTGAATGTGCGCGTCAGCTTTATTGTCGGAACCGATGGACATGTGCATAGCCCCTTCGTCCTGGATAGTGGGGGTCCTAGCCAGGATCTGCTCGTGCTGCGCGCCGTCAGCATGTGGCGATATCGTCCCGCGCTCTGTAACGGTGTTCCCACCGATTTCGAAGCGCTCGTACGATTCCGCATCCACTAGCCCGCAAATTCTCCTACAATGTCAGCGTCGAGGTTGCCCGTGACGCCAGAAAATCCAAATCGTTCCGACGCCAGGCAAGACGAACGGCAAGACGAGCTCCAGGGCCAGGTTCAGGATCAGCCTGAAGGCAAGGAGATTGAAGAATTCTTTCAACGCCTTCCCGGCAACTTTCGCTGGCCAAAGCCAAATGCCGAGGCCGTAGCAGCTGCCGTGGAAGCCATCCATCGCATGTCAGGCAGCGCTGCCGCCAACGCGGATGCCAGCGCCGACAGTCGTTCAGACGCCCGAACCGACGCCCGTAACAACGCCTGCTCATCGTGCGGAGCTTCGCTGCCTGCCGGGGCCTGCTACTGTCTCTCGTGTGGAACTCCCCTGCAGGTTGCCCCTGAGTCCATGGTTCCATCCGTCTCAACCGCCGGCCACCATCATTTTCATCACCACTATCATCATCTTGTTCCCGCCCAGGCCGCCGCATCCGGCTCGCCCGCCGCCGGGTTCGCGCCTTCCGCTCCGCGGGGCCGTGCTCCGGGTCCCCCTGGGACTTCAACCGGCGGCCGCGCCGAAGCCGGCGCTCGCAAGGTTGTGCTGGACTGGGTGCAGGCCTGTAATACCAGGCATATCGATGATCTGCTCGAGCTTTATACTGCCGACGCTACCATCATCCGATCCAGCGTCCCACCGGTTCGCAGCTTGCCGGCTATACGCGAATTCCTTGCTTCTCTGCTCGAAGCCGGTTTGGGTGACGTCGAGATGGAATCGCTGCGCCTCGAAATTTTGGGCGATATAGCTCTCGATCTCGGCCGCTGCAAAATGCTCGTGCCGGTTGCCATGGGCAAACGACGCGAGGAGCGCGGCAAGTACCTGGTCGTCCTCGTCCGCCAGCCTGCCGGCGACTGGAAGATCCTGGCCGACTGCTGGTCCTCGGATCTGGCCGTCAGCGCCGCGCCCGAGCCCGTGGCCCGAAAAACCAGCGAACCAATCCCACCCATCCGCAAGCCGCGCTGACGACAAACAAAAACCCCGATCCTTTCGGACCGGGGTCACTGTTGATTCGGTAACTGAATGTGTTACCGGTCTGTTTAGTTGCTGTTGGTACGCGGAGCGAAGAGCTGCCAGTAGCTCAAGCTCTCTACGTCGCGGAACAACGGCGTTCCCGGCGGCAGCCCCGACGGAGACGTGAAGTCCGTATCGAAGATGTAGTTACGCGTCGGCGGCTGATACACCGAGTACGCGCAGCACTTGAACACTCCGGTACCATAGGTCGCGTAGTACAGGCTCACCAGCGACCCGCCGTAATTCAGCGTGGCCCCGGATGAGTTCCAGTCTTCCAGGAAACGAAGGAAGTTATGAACTCCGCCATCGGTCCCGAACCCATAGTCGGTGTTGTTCTCCCATGCGGGGAATGGGAAGGCCAGGTTCTTTCCACCCGCGACCGCCAGCCGGTAGTAAGTGGTAGTGGCTGACCGGTTGCCCGCCGCCAGTGTCGGCGAGTTGTTTCCGCCGCTCGAGGGATTGCCTAACGTCGATTGCTGGTCGACCCAGCTGTCCGAGAGCATCGTGACCGCATCCGCAATAACTGAAGCTGCGGCGTGTCCCGATAAGTCCGCTCCCCCACTCCAGAACGGGTCGGCAGAGTTGCTGTTGTAGTCTCCCTGCACATAGGTTGGGTTTTCCGACGCCACCGTAAACCCGCCGGGATCGGCTAGCGTTCCACCGGGGACCAGGGGCACGTTGCCGAATGCGCCATCCACCAGCTTCAACACGTGGCGCGCGCCGCTGACCCAGTTCTTACGGGCTGTTCCGCAGTTCGCGATCCGGCTGTTGTACGATGCCGTGCCAAACGGATCGTTCGGGTTTGCTGCCACGATGAAATAATTCAAATTGATAGCACCATTGGTCCCGGTTCCGTAGAAGCCCAATCCCAGGTTATCGGTGCCGTAATTGTCGAGCACTCCGCTTAGATTGACGTCCTCGGGAGAAACCGTCTTGCCGGCCGGAATCGGCTCCAGCGCTCCGTCGGGCGTACCCGCGGCTCCGTCTCCCGCGCCATTGGCGTTAATCACGTCTTCCAGCCCGGAATCGCCAGTCTTCACAAAGTTGGCGCCGCCGCCCGAGGCCACGTTCGGGTTGGGCAACATGCCCCGCCGGTCAGAAAAGTACAGGATGTATCCGTTCTGTGTCGCATAGTCCACGCTCGTGCCGGTGGATCCAATCGATCCCGCCAGCCAGCGCTTCAGATTGCCTACGTCGATCTCAACCGCATTCATGATCCCGTTCGACGTGCAGCTGGCATCCGAAGGGTACGTGTTCGACCACACCACGTCGCGAGGCTCGCCTTCGCGGGCGTCATAGAAGTTAATCGGATACCAGTTGAAACGCGACAGGCTCTCTAGCGGCAGCGTCGAGGATGCGGGCGCGCCGTTCTCCGCCGTGGTGGTCGATCCAAATTGCCAGACCGTGCCTCCCGCCGTGTCCACCAGCACTTGCGCTGGCGTAATTGCCCACGCCGTGCAGTAGTACGTGCCGCCAACTTTTGATTTCGCAGTACAGACGGGCGCAGTTTCGGTCGTGCTCACACTGGCCGTAACATTGCCCGAACTGACTCGATCTGCCGGTTCCTGCAACAGCAAAATCGCATTCGGATTGATCGGATTCGTTCCTGCTGCGGGAGAGCTGCTGCCTGGAAGCGTCGGTGCCGCCAGGCCTCGCGCAAATCCCAGCTGCAGCCATTCGCTCGTCACCGGATGCCAGTTGCCCGAGGCATCCTTGTATTCCACTCGCAGCCAGCCATCAATCAGGTTCCAGGTCCCGGTCATCTGCGACTCTGTAGTCGTTTCAGTGAATGTTGTGCTGCCGCCCGTCAGGTAATACGGAAAGGCCGCCGCTCCCGCCGTTGTGCAGTTGGCGGGCACGTCGGTCGAAAGTGGTGCAAGGGTTCCGCCCCCTGAGCCTGTATAAGTCATGGTCGCCGTCGGGCAGAGCGTAAGTGCTGGCGGTACGGTCGTACTGGCTCCCGCCCCGCTCAGCGTGCTCGAGCCCGCGATCGTGGTGCCGTTGTTTGAGACAAACGGAGCACCCGTCGGGCACAGCAGCACGCAATTCGGGTCCGTCCCCGCTCCCACCGCCGACATCATTGCCGCCGTCCACGGTGCCGGCGGATAAGGCCAATCGACTGGGCAGGTCGTCGCACCGCCGCTCGAAGCGCACGTTCCCGATGGCATCGCGTTCGACGCGGTTGCGAAGTATAGGTTATAGGTGTTTGGCGATGGCGACGGCAGCGACGCCAGATAATTGCCCGAAGTCATCGTGATTCCGTAGGGAAGGTTGTAGCCCGTTCCTGACGAGTTCGCTGGTACGTTGGCCAACCGGATATTGTTGGAATCTCCCGATCCGCCAGGCAAATCCGCCGGATCGTCGCTCAGCAGCACGTGGATCTGTGCCAGGTTATATTCGCGGGATTGGCTCAGCGCCGTCGAGTCGGTCGAAAGTGAGCGGCGAATGATCTGATAAGGCTGGGCGCCTTGTGCCACGAACGGCATCGACAGCTTCTTGGCTCCCGTTCCCACCAGCGTCTTGCTCCCGTAGTTCCCGTTGATAAGCATGCTGTTGGTCGTGGTTTTGGAAAAAGTATTCCAAATGGTGGTGTTATACGTCGACTGAGCCGGATCACCACCCGCGCCCTGAACGCTGCCATCCCCGTAAGCGCTGCCACCGTTCGTGGCTTTGGTTGTGCAATTTGTCGTCGGAGTACTGCATCCCCCCACCGCCGTCGGAATGTACACGGTTCCCGTGTCGNNCGTCCGGCAAAGGTGAGGTTCGGGCTGTTGAAGAAGCCGCAATCGCCTTCGCAAAACACGCCGAACTGGAACACCGGAATCAGCGCCACCTGCGCGCCCCGCGTCATGCTCACTTCCTGCTGCCCAAACATGGCCGCATTTGCCTGCATGCTGACCGGGATGATCTGCGCCCACAAACCCTGATTTGGACCGGCACTGATCTGGCCCCATGTGGCGGTCGGCGTTCCCGTGCCGGTTGATCCCGTGCAAGTGATCCCCGGCGCGGATATCGAATAAACCGTCCAATTCACGCCCAGCAACGTCGGCTGGTTCGCGGTGGCCTGTACACCGCAGATTTGCGAGGCACTCGGAGACTGGGCATTATTAAACGTCGACGCGAGATCGGTGGCCATTTTCTCAATGCCACCTTCTGCCGCGTGAAACGCCAGGTTGTTCTGCAGGTCCGTTCCGCCCACCTTGCCTTCGGTATTGACCATCAACATCAGCCCGATCGCGATCCCCGACAGCAGCAACAGCATCAGCAAGGACGCAATCAGCGTGAATCCCTTCTCGCGCAATTTGAAGACGCGCAATGTGAAGGCGCGCAATCCAGTCGTGTGCAGTCTCGCGTTCTTCATCCCGTTACTCCCCATGGTGTCCGTCCCCGTCGCTTTGTGCCCCATCTTCGGTACCGCCCTTTTTCTTCTCCGTCGCTAATTGGGATAGTTATTGACGTAGGTTAAATTTCGCGCGCAGATCGATGTCTGCAAGTCCATTCGCTGATAGCCGTTGGCTTGCCCGAACTGGGAGCTGTTTAGCGTGCTGTCGATCGCCATGTTCGCCACGTTGATCTTGGTGATCGCGTTCGGAAGCAATCCCGTCGAGGTCCCCGAGCACCCGTCGCTCGCCGCTCCCGGGTTGCTGCAAGCCACCGCTGGCGTATCGGTGGATGTGTTGAACAGGTCATACGTGAATTTCAGATAAACCACGTTTTCCGCCACCGGCACAGGTGTGTGTCCGCTCACTTGCCGCATCAGCCGTGGCGGAGAGGGGCTATTGTCGATGTAATAGCTGATTACGTCGATCCGTGTTCCGTAGCCGGTAACCGGGGTGTGCGAGTTGTACTGGCTGGCCAGGCTGTAGTTCACCGCCGCAGCCTGATTGAACTTCAGCGCATCGCCGGTCGCGAACGTGGCCACTCCCCCGCTGGTCGCCGCCGTCGTCACCTCGGCCACCACATTCGTCGACCCAAACGTGAAGAGCACCAGATCGCCCGCCACCAATCCCGCCGCCGAATCATTCACCGCCTGGATCGTGTTGCTGCCCGCCGTGCAATTCGAACTCGCCGCGTTCAACGTGAAACTCACCGTGGTCGTGCTCGTGATCGTCGCCGTGTAGCAGTCCAGATAAAAAGTGCTGTCCGCGTACACCGTCGTGACCACATCGGTCGCTCCCTGCACCGCCAGAAGTATCGGGCCATCGTCATATCCCGGCAGCAGTCCGTAAAGGTAGGCCGTCGAACCTTGTTTTGGATACGCCACCGAACCGCCGTTGATATAGCACGTTCCCGACTGGTCGCAGCCATACACCGGCGTGCTCGTCGAGGGCAGCGCAATGGCTGCTCCCGGCGTCAGTCCTGCCCCCGCCAGGCTAAGGTCTTTGGTCAGGATGTTCGAAGCCGCTCGAAAGTCCTGCTGCAACTCCGCCCGTTGTGTCGTGGTCCACGTCGCGTTCACTCCCTGAATGTAGATCTGCACCGCAGCGGCCAGCACCACCGATCCCAGTGCGATCGACACCGTCATTTCCAGCAGACTGTACCCACTCTGGCGCTTGGTCGAGCGATGGCTCATAACTCCCCTTTTACTGATACTGCGAAATCAGCGAATTCATGATGTACGTCTTCTGCGTCTTCGCCTGCGCCGTCGTGTACTGCATCGTGATCGTGATACTGCGCAACGATGAGATCAGGTTGCCTTGCGAGTCGTACAGGAACCCGATCGTGATCGAACGTTGGTAGCCGGTCAACGGTATAAACGTGTCGTCCGCCGTCTGAAAGACTCCGTCTGCCCCCGGGTCCTGCAGAGTTTGCTCCGGCTGGCCAACGTCGCACGTCGTTCCCAGAATGCCTTCGTACGCCGCGCACGTCCCTGTCGCGCTTGCCCCGATCGCCTGGTACATCGGCTGCAACCCGGTCGAGAAAATTCCGCAAGTCGCATTTCCCGTGATCGGGCAGTACGTCGAACCTGCATTTTGAATATCGTCAAACGTGACCTGCGTGGTGTTGCGCGCCGTGATGATGGACTCGTATGCCTCGTTCGCCAATTGCTTCGCGATCATGTCCTGCTGCGCCGTTTGCGTCGACGCCATCGCCAGGCCAAAGACTCCCAGCAGACTCACCATTCCCACCGTCAGCACTGCCATCGAGATCAGAACCTCGATCAGCGAGAATCCCTCCGCTGTGTGCTTCCTCTGTCGGCGACGCCCGCCGTGCCTGATCGTTTTCGTTGACCTTGTCATTGTCGTAGCCATTGATATCCCGATCCCGCGGGGTAAAGCCGCCATCCATGAAGTCGGCCCGTGGCGCCAAACAGATCCACCGCCCGGTAACTTCCGGTGTCGGTCACACTGCGCGCCAGGTAGACGACTCCACCATCCCAATTGCCCGCTCCGGCACAGGTCGACGCGGTCTGCGCCGAGCCGTCCGGGCAAAAATAAAAGCTCGTTTGTCCGCCGGCGCTGCTGCTGGCTGTGTAGCCGAAGTCAACCGCGTTCGATCCCGTGCCAATACTGTCCGGTGCCGATGTGCCTGTAGGCGGCACCAGAAAAAATACGTCGTTCGGATATTGATAAGTTGCCGACGGAAGGTCGCCGGTAAAGGTCGTCGTGGGCGCCACCGTGATCGTTGTGACCACCGGCGGCGTAGTGGTTTGGTTGAAAGTCACCTGATAGGCGGTGCGCTGCGAAATCGCGTTATCGCGCGCCTGTCGCAGCGCCGCCAACGTCATGTTGTACGAGTTGGTCACGCGTTGCATTTTCAGTAGCGGTTCGAGGCTCACCACCGAGACCACCAGCAGGGTAAGGCTGATCGCAACTACGATCACCATCTCCAGCAAGCTGAAGCCGCTGGCCCGGTGTCGGCAAGGTCTCGCATTTGTTCTCGAACTTCTCATGTTCATTGACCGCACCTTTATCGACCGCACCCGTCGCTTTCGACTCGGTAAAACGCTCGCCAGAAAAAACTTCGAATAACCGGAAATAGATCAGCCCGGCATCCCCGGCAACCCTTGACGGATCGCCGCTGCGACACCGGCCCTGACTAACCCGATGGTAGGAACTGTCCCGGGGTACGTCAAAGTACCGGGGTACACCGGCCTTTCGTACACTGGCATTTGGTAAGGTAATTTCGCGGGATGTTACGATCGGGCCACGAGCGGGCCAATCGCGATCGCTGCCGCGACCCGCCCATGCTGGCGCGGTCTCTCAAAATTCTCAACAGTACGGAAGCGAGAGTACGGAAGAAGGACGGCGGTAAGTCCAAATCGCGCCGCTACTGTGACACCCGTAACTTTGCGTTCGATCGCCGCTCTCTTACCATTGCTGCACCATGGATCTTCGCGCCCTCGTGGTATGCCCCGACCAGGATTCCGCCAAACTGCTTTCGGTGGTCCTGTCCGAATTGGGGATGACCGTCGACCACACGCCGTCTATCTCCCGCGGATTCGATCTGGTCGAGAGTCAGCGCTTCGACGCCATCGTTTTCGACTATCGCGCCGACCAGAGTTCCGAGGAGTTTCTCGCGCGCTTGCGGCAGTCGGCCAAGAACCGTTCCTGCCTCTTGATTGCGGTGGTCGACGGCGGTTTCAACGCCCGCCCGGTGTTCGGACTCGGCGCGAACTTTGTTCTCTACCGCCCGCTTTCATCGGAGCGCACGCGCCTCAGTTTGCGCGCCGCCTGCGGTCTTTTACGCCGCGAACGCCGTCGCGCGCCGCGCGCGCGATTGAACTCGACCGCCAGCGTTGCCTATCCCGGAACCCCTGAAATCAACGCGGTTCTCACCGATCTCAGCGACGGAGGAACCTCGCTCCAGACCGCCAACCCGCTCCCTTCCGCCGCCAAGGTTTATTTCGAATTCTCTCTTCCCGGTCAGCGTGAACGCGTCCGCTTGTCGGGAGAGGTTGCCTGGCAGGACTCGACCGGGCGCACCGGAATCCGTTTCCTCGACGTGCCGCAATCTTCTCGTCGTCTCATGCAGTCGTGGCTTCAGCAGAACGCCGTCGCCACGCCCACAGCAACGCCGGCCAGCCAGTCGCCGGTCACGCCGTCGCAGGAGATACCAGCAACCCCGTCCCCGTCCGCCCCCGCGTCAATGCCGTCTGGAAAACCGGCCCTCGTCTCCAATGCCGGCAATCGCCGCACAGAACGGCGTTTGTCCTGCAAGGTAGGAGCCGAAATCTATCGCCTCGGCGCCGACGTGCCCAATCGCGTCAACCTTTCCGATATCAGTGAAGGCGGTTGCTACGTCGAAATGCCCTCGCCGCTTTCCGGACGGTCAGGCGTAGAGATCCTCGTCCGCACTGCCTCGACGAAATTGCGCATTAAAGGCCAGGTGATCGCCACTCATCCCGGTTTCGGAATGGGTGTCCGCTTTATGTTTCGTGATTCCGCCGAGCGCGAAGAAGTCCTGCGCCTGCTCGCGGTTCTTGGTCCTGGTCCATCGCTTAACGAAGAGCTTCGCTAAGCCGGTTGCTCCCGCTCCGCCACCGCTTTCCGAAAATATTCCAGCGAAAGGTTCAGCCCGCTCTCCAAATCCACTTTCGGATCCCATCCCAGCAGCCGCTTCGCTTTCGAAATATCCGGACATCGCTGTTTCGGATCGTCCTGCGGCAGCGGCTCAAACTTGATCTGGCTTCTCGATTCCGTCGTGGCGATTACTTTCCGCGCGCACTCCAGAATCGAGAACTCCGCCGGATTCCCAATATTTACCGGATCATGCTCCACCACTCGCGCCAGCCGCAGAATCCCATCCACCTCGTCGCTCACATAGCAGAAGCTGCGCGTCTGGCTGCCGTCGCCATACACCGTAAGATTTTCTCCCCGCAATGCCTGCCACATGAAATTCGGAATCACCCGCCCGTCATTGATCTGCATCCGCGGCCCGTAGGTATTGAAGATGCGCAAAATCCGCGTGTCCACGCCATGATAGCGGTGATATGCCATCGTCACTGCCTCTGAAAAGCGCTTCGCTTCGTCATACACCGAACGCGGCCCGATCGGGTTCACGTTCCCCCAGTAGGTTTCGGTCTGCGGATGCACCAGCGGATCGCCGTAACACTCCGACGTCGACGCCATCATGAATTTCGCGCCGCACCGCAGCGCTGTTTCCAGCGCTTCAAACGTTCCGTACGATCCCACCCGGAGCGTCTCAATCCCATGCTCCGCATAGTCGACCGGACTCGCCGGACTCGCAAAGTGAAAAACATATTCCAGCGCGCCCCACTCGCCGGGACGGCAAACATCTTGTTCCACAAACTCAAATCTCGAATCGTTCCGCAGATGATCGATATTCACGAGCCGTCCCGTCACCAGATTGTCTGCTGCAATCACCGCGTAGCCGTCGCCGAGCAGCCCGTCGCACAAGTGCGATCCCAGAAACCCCGCCCCGCCCGTCACCAGCGCACGCCGCGTTTTGGTCGTCGCCTTCAAGCGCGCTCCTTTGTCTTTGGAACCGCTCCCGCCGTCAGCTCCTCCGTCAACGCTGCCGGACGTCCCACGCTGTAATACGAAAACCCGTTCTGCAGCATCACCGCCGGATCGTACAAATTCCTGCCGTCCAGCACAATCGGATACCTCACCACCCCGCGCAATCGCTCCAGATCGAGCGCCGCAAACTCTTCCCACTCCGTCAGGATCAACAGCGCATCCGCGCCCGTCGCCGCCTCATACGCGTCCGCCGCAAACTCGACCCCCGCTTGCAGCACTTCTTTCGCCCGCTCCATCGCCGCCGGATCGTAGGCGCACACCCGGCAGCCCTCACGCAACAACTCCTGCACCAGCAGCAGCGCCGGCGATTCCCGAATATCGTCGGTCCCACCTTTGAACGCCAGCCCCAGCACGCCCAGACGTTTGCCGCGAAAAGTCCACAGCACGCTGCGCACCTTGCGCATAAAGCGGTGTCGCTGGTCTTCATTAATTCGGTGTACTTCTTCCAGCAGCCGGAAGTCGTATCCACTTTCCTTCGCCACCGCCCGGAACGCCATCAGAGCCTTCGGAAAGCACGACCCGCCATAGCCGATCCCCGGATTCATAAATCGTGGTCCAATCCGTGAGTCCGTTCCGATCCCGTCGCACACCTGCTCCACGTTCGCTCCCACCGCTTCGCAGATCGAAGCGACCGCGTTGATGAACGAAATTTTCATTGCCAGAAATGCGTTGGAAGCGTGCTTGATCAGCTCCGCGCTCTTAGTGCTGGTCACAATCAGCCGCGGCGGCGCTTTGTCCTTGGCCGCTTCCGGCCGCGGAATCGCCTCCCCGCGTCCGTAATACCATCCGCTGGTCAGCGGACCGTAAAGCTGCCGCATCGTTTCCGCCGCCCGCTCGCTCTCCACTCCTACCACAATTCGATCGGGATAAAGAAAATCCGTTACCGCCGTCCCTTCGCGCAAGAACTCCGGATTCGAAGCCACATCGAAGTGCGCCGGATTCGCCCCATTCCTTGTGATGATCGTCCGGATCCACTGGCTCGTGTAAACCGGAACCGTGCTCTTTTCGACCACCACCTTGTACTCATTCACGCCGCCCGCAATCTCCCGCGCCACCGATTCCACATACGAAAGATCGGCGTCTCCGCTCTCCGTCGGCGGCGTTCCCACTGCGATGAACACCACTTCGCTCTCTCGCGTCGCCCCCTGCAAATCCCCCGAAAACCGGATGCGCCCACCCCGATGCCGCGCCAGCAGCTCCGGCAGAAACTTCTCATGAATCGGCACCGCGCCATTTTTCAGCGCCGTAATTTTCTGTTCGTCGTTATCAACCACGACGACCTCGTGCCCCAGGTCAGCAAAACACACTCCCGTCACCAACCCGACATATCCCGAACCGACCACCGCAATGCGCATAGCGAGCCTGCTCTCCTTGGTAAATTTCAGCTGCATTCCGGCTCGTCGGAGTGCAATTCTTATTACTGTAGCAGCCTTTTTCAGCGCAACAGACTGTCGAACGTAATGTCTGCGCAAGCCCGCTCAGGAATGGGAATTCGAATCTCACACTAGGAACGTGATCGTGATCACTTTCGGCAACCACCATCGCATTGACTTCCCCCCGGTTTCGCGGCAAACTCGGCTCTAAGCTTGCACTCCACACCAACGTAGCCGCCGGAACACAAATATGTTCCAGCAACCTATGTCGAGGTCTGAGTTCCGCCCCGAAGAGTCGGCCCCTGATTCGGCCCATCATCCGGCCAATGATCCGGCCCATAACCTTGGCGTCGAAACGCCCGGTGCCTATACGCTCGAGCGGCACATTCGCGCTGGTTTTCCGCCCGATCTCGCTCTCGATCTGGTTCTCCACGAGCTTGTCGTTCGCGCCGCCCAGGCTACTCATGCCGCGGCCGCTGCTCTCGCTCTCGTCCGCGGAAACGAAATGGTCTGCCGTGCCGCCACCGGACACCTCGCTCCCGATCTCGGCATCCCTCTCAATACTCGCGACGGACTCTCCGGAGCCTCCCTCCAGACCCGCCAGCCGCAGCTTTCCGTCGATACCGAGTTCGATCCCCGCGTCGACCCCGCCATTTCCCGCATTCTCGGCATCCGTTCCATCCTCATCGTTCCTGTTTTCGCAAGAAATAAAAACGACAACAAGAGTGACCACAATAAGAATGAAGACGACATGATGCCCGCCGTCATCGGACTCCTCGAAATGTTTGCCACCACCCCCGTCGCCTTCTCCGCCACGGATCAGAAATTGCTCGAAGGTTTTTCCGAGGAGTGTACGCGGATTTGCGAAGTCGCTCACGAACTAACTCTCCACAAGCCCGTTGCCACCGGCGACGCNNCGCTCGCCTTACGAAGTCTGGACCCTCGTCCTCGGAGGTCTCGCGATTCTAGCCTTTGTCGCCGTCAGCTTTCTGATCGGCTCTCGCATCGGATGGCTTCGTTCGGCTGCACCTTACGTCCCGTTTACCGGCCCAAACCCGGCGCCCGTTAGCGCCGCCCAGACCAATCAACCGCAGCCGCCAAAACAGTTGACAAAAGGTTCGTCCGCGGAAAAAGCGTCCGCCAAGAGCCCGCCCCAAAAACCCTCCGCTCCAGCGCCTGACGAGTTAGTGGTCTATGAAAAAGGAAAAGTAGTTTTCCGCATGAAGCCTACCCGGCCCGACGGCGATCCCATCGTACAAGCCGCGGCGACTGCCAAAATCAATTCGAATCCACCAGCCGGAAGCAGCGCCGCAAAGCCCGCCACTCCACAAAGTGTGTGGCTGGCTCCGGCCGAAGCCGAGACCCGCGTCCTAACCCGCACCGAGCCTGAGTATCCCTCCGCAGCCCTGACCGCCCACCGCTCCGGAGCCGTTGTTTTGGAAGTCGGGGTCGCCGAGGACGGCTCGGTGTCGACCGTCCGCCCCCTCAGCGGAGACCGGGAGCTGTCCGCGGCCGCCACCGCCGCCGTTCGCACCTGGCGCTACCGCCCCTACCGCCAGCACGACCGCCCCACCCCATTCCAGACCGACGTGACCTTGACCTTCACCCTCCCTGACTAGATGCCTAGGGAACGGAACTCCGCGTAGTATCAAAAACGTACGTAAATATATGTACGTATCATGATATCTACACGCAATGAGAGGTTGCGCGGTTGGCGTTTACGAGAAGGCTAGTTCTTTGGCACGCTGCACGGCCTTCACTACCGCTTTGATCAGAGTTACCCGGAGCTTGCCTTCTTCAAGTTCCATGATGCCGTCGATCGTGCATCCGGCCGGGGTAGTCACGGCATCTTTCAGCAGGGCGGGATGGTCTCCAGTTTCGAGCACTACGCGTGCAGCACCCAGAGTTGTTTGCGCGGCTAGCAGCGTCGCGATATCGCGCGGAAGACCGACTTTCACTCCCGCTTCGGCGAGCGATTCGAGAATGATGTAGATATACGCGGGGCCGCTTGCTGAAAGGCCCGTAACCGCATCCATGTGTTTTTCGTCTACGGTCACGGTTCGGCCAACGGCGTCGAAGAAGCGGGTCGCGGTTTCCAGATGTTGGCGCGTGGCAAACTTGCCTTTGCAGAGCGCCGTCATGCCAGCACCCAGAACGCAGGGAGTGTTCGGCATGGCGCGCACCA
>PMSZ01000504.1:1695-2628 GCA_003168235.1 Acidobacteriaceae bacterium | reverse complement strand
CATCTTGTAGGCGGACATCTTTCCTAAGCTGGGTTGCATGGCGGTTCTCCTCTCTTGTGGGATTGGGGTTGGCGGGGATTGTTGTTGACTATCGCGGTCGGCTCGTAAGCGTGAGAAACCACATCCGAGTAAGCGATCCGACCAAGGCTGCGAACAACGAGGTCACTCCGATCTGCTGAAGCGCGTCGTGGATGTCGCGCGATAAAGCGGGCCAATGAAGTTCGTGACGACGATCGCGTTGAGCACGGTCAGCACAAGGCAGATCGCGAGGCGGCGCTGGAAGCGGTTTATGGAAGCCGCCGCTTCCAACGGTTGAGTGGCGGCGAGGGGGCTGGAATTGGGCATTGCGATTCCTTTCTTTCGTGGCACCAAATGCCGGTTGGCGTTCGTTAAGTGCGCGCGGAACTGGCCCTGACGCTCACGAATCAGCAGCGAGCTATGTTCTGGCTTCGGGGACTTGAGTTGTTCGGGAGTACTTACTGGGAGCCGGTTCCGCGTTCAGAAGCAGAAGCTCTGCTGACGTGCTTCCTCAATTGGCGTTGAGGCATGGGCACTGACGATCTGCACCAGGCTGGCGCCTGGACGCATCGTGTAGCCCAACTTGGTTTCGAGATGGCTGACCTGCTCGAACGCCACGCGGTCATTCTCGTAGATGGCCCGAAGGTCGGCGTTCGTCGAAAAGATGCACACCCTGCAAGAAAGCCGGCGCAGGTAGCCGCCCGTCGTTCCGTCCTTGTGATACTCGGGGAGGTACACCGGATGAAGCCTGACGGCGTTCACCCAGTGCCAGGCGAGTACATCCGCCAGCGACTGGTCGAAGATCGGAAGCCAGTTGTAGACCGTTCGATCGCGAGTCGTAAGGCTCGCATTCACAGCCAACGGAGCTAATCGTGAGCGGGAATGCGATTCTTCAGCGCGAATGCCGATGCAGTT
>PMSZ01000504.1:0-1590 GCA_003168235.1 Acidobacteriaceae bacterium | reverse complement strand
CATAGGTCGGGGAATCCCGGAACTTATTGCGGATAAATCCGAGCATTCGTGTTGAGTCTTTGCCACCCGAATGGTTCACGACAAACGCAAGATCACTGCCGCGTTCCTGCACGAGTCTGCGCACTGCTTCCAATTCCATAGCCACAATCGCACCTCCCTTCCATGAGCTGTGTTCCGAAAATCGACCGCATTTATACGCTTCCTTCCATCGCACATCCTCCCGTCACCTCTAAAAAGGCCTGTATACAGGGGGATAGTCAGAACGGAAGCTCCTGAGCGTGCATGACTTAGGAGGGGTCGATTTCGGTCAAAAGCGAGGCAAAGAAGGNNGGCATTGCAGGATGGCAACTATGGATGTTTCAGATTGAGGAGTTCGCGGAAGGTCACAATCTCCGAGCTCGCCGTATTGGTCAGAGTCCGCGTTTCAAGCAGGGAACGGCGGAATGCATCGCTCAGTGCGAAGGCGATCCGCTTGCGAGCCGAGCGCAATTCCGTAGCAAGCAAATACACAATATCGTCGCTGGCGGTGAGATAGAGAACCAAATCCGTGGTCATGTCCTCGTCGAGAGCTTCGCGAATCGCGGCATAGCGGGTCACCGATTTCGCGCTTCTCTCGTACTCAATCCCGATACTTCGGGTGCATCCGTCGACTTCGATCTCAGCGATAGCATCGTAGTCTTTGATCGCTCCGCTGGCGGCAACCAGGTTTCGTGACGTGATCTCGAGATCGGTCTTCCAGGAACGCAGCAAGCCGGTTCGGGCGAACGCGAGATGGATATTCACCAACTCGAGGGCGTGAGCGATCTTCGACGGGTGAAGAATTTGTTCCGTATCGCTGGGCAGTGAGACCAAACAATGCCCGCGCGACTCTAGGCATTCAAGGCCCAACTGGGTGATTCGGTAGACAGGTCTTCCGAGAAATCGTCGTTCGTTGAACCTTGCTACCAACCCAACTTTTTCGAGGCGTGCCACCCGCCAGCGCAGCGAGCGCACGATCACGGCGAGCATCTCGTGCGACAGCAGCTCGCGGAGTTGATCGAAACAAAGTGCACGCGCATTCCGGACATGGAGCAGAACCGGCACATCGCATGTTTCGGAGAGCGCAATATAGCCCTTGTAATATCTCACTGGAGTGCTCCTGCTGCGACTTCGCTAAGCCGGATTCGGCATCGGCTCAGATCGACCCGCCATCGCCCGAGGTCGCTCTCGCCCCAATCCTGGTCTCCGAAAAGCAACATCGCTTCGTACCTATCGCCGCGCAAACTGATCGAGATGGGACTGACGCCGGGCGACTTCCATCCCGGTTTGCCAAACTGGATTGCGCCATGTTCCGAGGACCGTAGCGTGACGAGGCATGCGTCTGGCATCGTCTCTGAGGTGCGGCGCTCGAACAGCAGGTGCATTCTCCCTGCGAACTGGCTGGGGCCAGAGCACAGAAACGTCTTGCCGACAGCGCGCAACGGGAACTCTGGATCGAACCCGCTTGTCGAGTTGAAGCGGACGTGGCCCGGGAAGATCGCGCTGTGATGAAGCCGTCTTCCCGACATCAAGGCGGCTGCATTGAACCAGGCCGCCCTCCGCCGGAAGCAA
>PMSZ01000262.1 GCA_003168235.1 Acidobacteriaceae bacterium | reverse complement strand
GTGCGCGCATCGAATTGAGCAGGTGGTTCTGTCTTTGGACACTACTTATGAGCACAGCCAGCGTAAAGACACCTTTTCCGGAGCCGGCACATTCGGTCCTGGTGCAACGGACAGTGGAAGCTTGCGAGCTGGCACGCCAAGCCGCGGCGATTGCGGCAGAGGGAATCGCGACGGGATCGATGTCGCGACTGTGTGACATCCGGGAGTGCGAAAAAGCGCTCGACGCTATCGACCTGGAAGTAGACTCCGGTGTTACTTCTACGATCACGCGCGTGCCGGAGGCCGAAACCCGGCAACTGCTGGCGTGCATGAAGGTGATGATCGGGCTGGAGCGCATTGGGGACCTGCTGCTGAGTTTTGCCACGAGCGCGCAGGCTGCGGGAGGGCGGCTTGATCCGCAGGATGCCCGCGACCTGACGCAGATGGCGACGGTTCTTGAAAAAATGCTGGCTGATGTTGGACAATCGTTTTCACAGCGCGACGTGCAGAAAGCGATCGAAGTGTTGCGCGCCGATGCGGAGATGGACCGGTTGCGCAATATCATCTTTCTTAGGCATATTGAGAACCCCGAGAACGTCGCGCACCACGCCAGCCTGCAAGTGATCTTCATGACGCAATCGCTGGAACGCGCTGGCGACCACGCTAAGAATCTGGCGGAAGAAGTTTGTCACTTTGTCAGCGGACGCAGCATCCGGCACGTGCTCATGGCTTACGACAAGCCGAAAGAGCAGATGTTCATCGAATGGCTGCGGCATAGGGAAGATAAGACGCATTAAGGGCGGGGTGGGGCTGGGTTTCGAAATAGCCGAAGCTTGGTTTGAAGTAGAGTGTGAGGTTGGAAAGATGCGGGAGGCCTCGGGCTTCACGCATTTTTTTTGTACCGGCTTCTGTCGGCAATCGTAAGCGGCAATCGTCCGCGCGGCAATCGTCGGTCGGGAGTAATGCTCGGGCCTTGACAGGGTAATCCTCCGAGGCGAGACTCGATTCAGCGCTTTCAGGATTGATTGCCGAGGCAAGTGAGATGTCTGGATCTGCCCAACCCGAAGACCGGATTCCACCGGTGAACGTCGCGGGCGCGATGGCTGCCAGGGAAGAGAATTTCTCGGCGGGCGTTGTTTCGTCTGGCGGCGGCATGCTGGCGGAAACCGAACTGGATGCGGCGCTACAGTTGCTGGTGGAGCGGGCGCAGTACATCACGGGCGCCACGGGAACGGCGCTGGCTTTGCCGCAGGGCGATGAGATGGTTTGCCGCGCGAGCGCGGGGTTGTCGGCTCCGGCGGTGGGAGCGCGATTGCAGGTACGGTCGGGATTGACGGGCGAAAGCATAGCGCGCCGGCAGTTGCTGCGCTGTGACAATGCGGAAAGCGATCCGCGGGTGAATCTGGAAACTTGCCGGGCGCTGGGGATTGCTTCGATTGTGGTTTTGCCGTTGCTGCGGCGCAACGGCGAGGTGCGCGGGCTGTTCGAATTGTTCTCGGACCATCCGTATGCGTTCGAAGAGCGCGATCTGATTGCGCTGGAGCGGATGGCCGACCTGACGTTGACGGCGCTCGATCTGGCGGAACAGCGGCAGAGTTTTTCTCCTTCTCCTTCTTCTGCACCTGCTTCTGCACCACTGCCTGCGCCGGAGCGAGAGAAGCCGATTGTTGCGGCTGCGCCGNNGCTGCGCCGTGCGATATTGTTGCTGCGCCGAGCGATGTTGTTGCTACGGTGAGCGAGGTCAGCGCGGATTCCTTTGTGGCTGGGCGTGGACTTCATCCGGTTGAGGGCGAGACTGACGAGATGACGAGTGCGGCGGCGGATGCGGCGGAGCTTCCCGCTCGCGAACTTGTTGCCGAACCTGTTGCCGAATCCGTTCCCGAATCTGTTGCCGATTTGGGGGCGATTTCCCCGCAGCAATCGTTGCCGGCGCCGGCGGCGACTTTTATTCCGGAGGCGATGCGGCGGGTACAGAAATGCGCTTCGTGCGGATTCCCGGTCTCCGAGGGAAGAACGCTATGCCTCGATTGCGAGAAGAAAGACAAGGACAAGAAGCGCGACCAGAAATTGGAGGAGGTGCGGCTGCAGACTGTTGAGGCTGGAATGCAGGCATCGATTTCGCAGCAAGATGCTCAGCCGGACGCGGCGGCGCAAATGCCGGAGGGGGAAATTCTGCCACCGTTTCTGGCCAATGCGGTTCCTGCGGAAGAATCTTGGCTGGCGAACCACGTCAATTTGCTGGCGATCGTCGTTTTGATTGTGGGCATTCTGGTGGCGGTGGTGGTGTTTCGATAACGAGGCGTGCAAGAGTGCCTGGAAGTGGCGAATACGCTTTCACCACAGGGTACATAGAGACTCAGAGAAAGACGAAGGCGACCGTTAATCGGGCCGGGTTTGACCCAGTGCAAACGGAGATACTGCATGAGCGATTGTTTCTGTTTCTCTTGACAACAGAGCGGTGGAGACCATACTCTGCGCTTAATCCTTGCTGTGCTGAATTGTTGTCAGGGCAGACGTTGTTAGAGCAAGCAGGGTCACGGCAAGCAGAGATCCAACACAGGTGCTGAGACATGAAAAATGTGTATGAAGTTTTACGGCAGAAGGAACTGGAACTGACCCGGCTGGAAAAAGAAGTGGAAGCCTTGCGAGTGGCGGCTCCGCTGCTTTCCGAGGAAAAGGAAACTCTGGCGGAAGCTCCGAAGCCGACCTTGACGACGGCGCAGCCGCAGCCGGTGCGGATTCCGCCGGTGGTTGCCGCGCAGGGTGGGGGCGCTCCAGCTCGGGCCGCGGGTTGGGAAGACGCAGCCAAGCGCTGGCCGTAGGGTAATTCGTTTGCCGCGTTGGAGACGGGGCTTGCTCCGTGGTGTCGGTATTTGAGATAGACGTTTCTAGATAGACGCTGATATGGCCCGGGATCGAACTCGCTCCCGGGCTATTGTTTTGGTCGGAGTACATCACAACGATCTGGTGTCAGCAAGCGACAGACCGATACGACTTGATTTCAGTCCTGCGAGGCGAAGGCCAGGGCGAGGATGGTTTTCTGTTCCACCTCGTGCGCTTTGGCCGATCCAGTGGCTGGACTGGAACTGGCGGAGCGTTTGACCGAATGCACGGGCCGGTCGCCGACGAGCTGTTTGAGGCGCGGCAAGACATAGAAAAGCGCACCCATGTTGGCCGGCTCCTCCTGTACCCAGACGATATCTCGCGCGGAGCTATGGCGCTCGAATTCCGCGGTGAGCTCGGCTTCGGGGAAGGGATACATCTGCTCGAGAAAAACGATGGCGGTGGTGGTGTCGTTGCGGCGTTGACGCTCGGCGCGCAGTTCGTGACCGATCTTGCCGGTGCAGAGGAGAATGCGTTTGGTGTCGTGCACTTCGGTGTCGGGAATTACGGGCAGAAATTTCAGATGGGTCAGGTCTGCGACGGGAGACAGGGCGTCGGGATGACGCAACATGCTTTTCGGCGTGAACACGATCAGCGGCTTTCTCCACTTGCGGAGAGCCTGACGACGGAGCAGGTGGAAATATTGACCCGCATTTGAAGGCTGGCAGATCTGAATGTTGTCACGCGCGGCCAACTGCAAGAAACGCTCGATGCGGGCGCTTGAATGCTCCGGACCCTGGCCTTCGTAGCCGTGGGGCAGGAGCAGAACCAACCCAGAGAGCAGATTCCACTTGTCTTCGCCGGCGCAAACGAATTGATCGATCACGGCCTGCGCAACGTTGGCAAAATCGCCGAACTGGGCTTCCCACAAGACCAGAGCCTCAGGATAATCGCGGCTATAGCCGTATTCAAATCCCATGACGCCGGCCTCAGACAGCGGCGAATTGTAGATATCGCAGGCTGCTTGCCCGGGCGCGATGTGGCGCAGCGGGACATATTCGGTTTCATTTTCGATATCGAGCAGCACCGAGTGGCGCTGATTGAAGGTGGCGCGGCGTGAGTCTTGGCCGCTGAGACGCACCGGAATTGCCTGCTTGACGAGGCTGGCAAAAGCGAGCGCCTCGGCCATGCCATAGTCCACGGGCTTTTTGCCGGTTCCCATTTCCTGGCGCTGCTCAAGCAACTTCTTCACCTTGGGATGAATGTGGAAGCCGTCGGGATATGTGGTCAAACGCGCGGTGAGTTCCGCCAACTCTTCGGGAGGGATGCCGGTGGGTTGTTCGTACTCCGGTTTATAGCGGCCTCCGAAGTAGTCATCCCAATAGCTGGGGAGATCACGCATCATAGGCTTCTTGGTGAATTTGGTGGCGGCCTTCTGCGCGATTTCGTATTCACCCTTGACCGCTTTCACTTGTTCGGCGACGCTGTCGTCATTCATGCCGATGTGTTTGGCATAAATCTGGTAGAGCGGGGGATGCTGTTTGATTGCCTTGTACATCAAGGGCTGGGTGACGGTGGGGTCGTCCACTTCGCTGTGGCCGTGACGGCGATAGCCGATGAGGTCGATGATGACATCGGTGCCGAATTTGTAGCGGTACTCGGTGGCAATACGCGCGATGCGCATGACCGCATCGACGTCCTCACCGTTGACATGGAAAATCGGGATTGGCTGACGCCGCGCCAGTTGCGCGGAGAAGCGTGAGGAGTGTTCTTCGCGGGCGTTGGTGGTGAAGCCGATGAGGTTGTTGACGATGATGTGGATGGCGCCGCCGACGGTATAACCAGCCAGGCCGGCATAGTTCATGGTTTCCGCGGTGATGCCTTGTCCGGCGAACGCGGCGTCCCCGTGCACCAGAACAGGGAGGTATTTCGCTTTGCCTCCTTCGCCGGCGCGGTCCTGCTTGGCGCGGGTGCGTCCCACGGTGACGGGATCGACGGCTTCGAGGTGGCTGGGATTCGAAGCGAGGTGAATATGAATTTGCTTTCCGCTGGGGGTTACATATTCGCCGGTCGCGCCCATGTGGTACTTCACGTCGCCGGACCCCAAGACGCTGCGGGGATCGACGTCTTCAAATTCAGCGAATACCTCTTCGGCGGGGCGATTGGCGACGTGGATCACGACATTCAGGCGTCCACGATGACTCATGCCCATCACCAGTTCCACGGTGCCGCGTTCGCCGGCTACGTCGAGAACCTGGTCAACGGCGGTCAACAGGGAGGTGCCACCTTCGAGAGAGAATCGCTTGTTGCCGAGATAGCGCTGTTGCAGGGTCTGCTCGAACAGATCGGCGCGCAGCAGAACGTTGAAGGCATGCTGCTGATCGACTGCGATCGGTGTGCCTTCGATTTGTTCCTGGATCCAGAGGCGGCGCTCGGGGTCGGCGATGTGCATGAACTCGACGCCGACGCTGCCGCAATAGATGCGGCGGGCTTCGCGGGCCCACTCGTTGTCGCTGGCGATTTCGAGGTCGGGATGCGGTTGCGGGGGCAGCAGGCCGAGCGGATTGAGCTCGGCCTCGAGATAGCCGAATTGGCGAAAGAGGGTAAAGACGCGCTCGCGCTCGTATTTTTCGATGATTCCGTTGGCCGAGGTCTTGGTCGTAGCTTTGGCAGGGTTCCGAGTTGAAGTCGCCATAATGATGTCTCTATAGAATAACGGATGAGACGAGGGCTGTGGCCGATTCAGGGTGGGAAATGAGGCACGACCTTTATTAACATGATTTTGGACTAGAATACGGCTGCTCGAAGATCGGAGGCTGTGTGGACAATGGAATAGTGGATGTGCCGAGTCGCTACCCGGTGCCGGAGACTTTGGCGCGGCTGGAGGAGATTCTGAAAGATAAAGGGATCACGGTTTTTGCGCTGATCGACCACAGCGGGGAAGCGGAAAAGGCCGGCCTGAAGATGCGTCCGACACAGTTGCTGGTTTTTGGGAGTCCGAAGAGTGGGACGCCGTTGATGGTGGCGGCGCCGCGACTGGCGATCGATCTTCCGTTGAAAGCGCTGGCGTGGCAAGACGAAAAAGGGCAGGTGTGGCTTTCCTATAATGCGCCGGAATACCTGCAGCAGCGGCACGGCTTTCCGGAAGCGCTGGTGAAGAACATCGCCGGAATCGCTGGGCTGGTGGAGCAGGCGGTGGAATAATGGCAGGCTGTATCGTCAGGTTCGATATCTTCTATGGCCGAGCGCATCGCTAAGCGCAGGGCTGAAAACATGGCTGAGAATTCCAATCCTAACCGGGCGCGCGATCATCTGGCCAATGAGCGCACATTTCTGGCGTGGTTGCGGACCGGGATTGCGACCATCGTGTTCGGATTCGCCGTCGGGCGATTTTCGATCGCCCTGCGCGAATTCATGAAGGTGGAGGGATATACCTCGGTCACGCCCGGCCTGACGACATGGCTGGGGATTATTTCTACGGTGGGCGGCGTGCTGCTGATTTTTGCCGGGCTGCAGCGATACAACAAAACCAAGATACAACTCGACAGCGACAGCTTCGAACCAGCCGGATTTGTGATCGACCTAGTGTCGTGGCTGCTGGGTATTTTTGGATTGGTGCTGGGGGGATATCTGGCGTATATCGCAATTTTCAGCAAATGAGGCGGCCGTGAAATGAGTGAGGCGAAACGAGTGATGCATGGCGCGTGATGAAGAAAAAGAAGCCGCCGGCCGGGCTGCGGCGAAACTGGTGCGCGATGGCGACGTAGTTGGATTAGGCACGGGCTCGACCGCATACTTCGCGGTGGTCGCTCTCGGCGAGCGGGTGAAGGCGGGACTGAAGATGGTGGGGATTCCAACCTCGATTAAAACCGGCGACCTGGCGCGCGAAGTTGGGATTCGCTTGATCACGCTGGACGAGCATCCGGAGATTGACATCACGATTGATGGGGCGGATGAAGTGGATCCCAAGCTGAATCTGATCAAGGGCGGTGGTGGCGCGCTGACGCGCGAGAAAGTGATTGCCACGGCATCGAGGAAGATGGTTGTGGTCGCGGACTCGAGCAAGGTTGTTGCTGCGTTGGGAAAGTTTCCATTGCCGGTGGAGGTGATCGCGTTTGCGCGAACGGTGGTGGAGAACAGAATTGTGTCGCTGGGCGGTGCACCCAAGGTGCGAAAGAAGGCCGACGGCAGTTTTTATCTGACCGACAACGGGAACCAGATACTCGACTGCAGTTTTGGAAGGATCGAAGATCCGGCGGCGCTGGCGCGGGTTCTGAGTGACACGCCCGGCATCGTCGAACACGGGCTGTTTATTGGGCTGGCCAAGTTGGCGCTGGTGGGGAAAGGCGACGCGGTCGAAGAACTTCGAGCGTAGCTTTTTGTTCGCAGACTCTCATGCTGCGACACTCATGCTGCGACAATCATGCTCCGACTTTCATGCTCCGACGATCTCGCGCAGCGCGGCCAGCAGCCGCTCTACTTCCTCGATGGTGTTGTAGTGCACGAGGCCGATGCGGAGGAAACCGCCGAGGCGCTCGACATCCAGTTGTTCGGTGAGGTTCAGGGCGTAGTAGTTTCCATCCAAGGTAAAGAAGCCGCGGTCGCCCAGCTTGGTTGCCAGTTCGAGCGGCGTGTGGCCGACGATACGGATGGCGAAAGTTGAGCAGCGGTTGTCGAAGCGTTGCGGGTCGGTGATGCCGTAGAGCTTCAATCCGGGGATGGCGAGCAAGCCGGCGATCATCGTCTCGGTCATTTTGCGTTCGTACAGATGGATGGCTTGATGCGCGGCCAGGATTGCGGATCGGCGCGTTACTTGCGGCTGGGGCGCGGCAAGTCCGGCTTCTGCACGGCGCCCTAACTCTTCCCAATAATCGACGCAGGCTTTGATTCCGGCGATGCATTCATGGTTGAGAGTTCCCCACTCCCAGCAGTTGGGAATGTAGTCGGCGTTGGGACGCAGCTTGTAGGGAGTCAGACGCTTGAGATGCTCGCGTTTGCCGTAGAGAACTCCCATGTGCGGGCCGAAGAACTTGTAGGTGGAGCAGGCGAGAAAATCGCAGTCGAGGGCGCGCACGTCGATGGGGCCGTGGGGAGCGTAGTGGACGGCGTCGATGTAGGCGAGCGCTCCGGCGTGCCGCGCCAGTTGGACGACTTGGGCGACGTTGTTGATGGTGCCGGTGGCATTGGTCGCATAGCCGGCGGCGACGAGGCGGGTGCGCGGGCCAATTTTTTCAGACAGGTCCTGCATGTCGAGAGAGCAATCGGCGGGGTTGAATCTCGCGGCGCGGATGACGACGCCTTTTTCTTCGAGAGCCTTCCATGGCGAAAAGTTGGCGTCATGATCGAGCAAGGTGAGCACGATTTCGTCGCCGGGGACGAGTTCGCGGCCGATGGCGCGGCTGATGGCGTAGGTGAGCGTGGTCATGTTCTGACCGAAAACGATTTCATCGGCATCGCAATTGAGAAAATCAGCCATGGCGGAGCGCGCGGCGGCGATCACTTGCTCAGTATTGCGGCTGGTGGAATAAGCGCCCCCGGTGTTGGCGTTGTTGCGGGAAAGATAATCGGCGATGGAGGCAATCACTTGTTGCGGGACTTGCGTGCCGCCGGGGCCATCGAGAAAAACAGCGGGGTGTCCGTTAATGTTTTGTGCGAGCGCGGGGAACTGGGAGCGGACCCAGGTCAGGTCGAGCGCGATGGCTGACGCCGGAGTCGGTTCTGCGATGGACATAGCGGACATTCTAATTGACGGCGGGCGGGTGGCTCGCGGCTTGCGCGGAGGTTTCTGTAGGTGCCCAAAGGCGGGGGCGCAGTTCAGGCAACTCGTTCGGGAGGGTTGGGCTGCCTGATTTTCCCTTTATTCGCCGCGTCGAGGCGGATGCGCGTAACTCGCGTTGTTTCCTGGACTAGATCGTTCGTGGCTCGATTTCCATCACCTGCCATGACAGAACCGGCGGCCAGGGCAAAGCGCAAGGCGTCCGATTGGTCCTCAAAATACAGTATGACTTGACCCGACATAAGTACTTCTCCCTGAGTCTGACTTTCCAACGGCCGCGTGAAGCAGGCACGACTGGCAAGGATCAAATTAAGACGCAGGTGGCGCTGCCATCGACAAGGGTCGATGAGAATTCCAGTTGCTGTGATTGTCGGAGAATGGCAGCGGCGGTGATAGTGCCTTGGCTGGTTCTCACTTCCGGCTCGCGCCGTGATTCGGCGGTGATTGAAGATTGAAATTAATCGAATTTGGCGCATCGCATGGGGCAGACCCGTCGTGGCGGTTGCTGCTGAAAAGCACGCGGCTGTGTGCTGTGGCGAGCGTTGCGGCCAAAGGTTGCTGCAGCTGATCGCGTTGCACTCGGCCGTTGTTTCAGTGTAGATTCGAAGATGTCTCTCGCGTGGCCGATATGCTGAAGGAATCGTCAAACCGGGGTGGGTGGTTCAGAGCTGTGTGTGTGCTCTGCGTCGCTCTGGTATGTGTGATGGGGACGGTGCAGGCTACCCACTCGCACCCTGACGGCGCGGCCACATCCCACCACACCTGCACAGTTTGCGCGACGGCCCATGCCGGGGTTAGTACGCAGACGGCTGCGTCCGCGCCGGTTTTGGCTGCTGCGCCCCTGGCAATTTTGGTGGCAGAAGTTTCGCTTATCTTCCGTCCGGCCACCACCCAGTTCATTCGTCCTCCACCGGCGCTCTGATCCCGGTTCTCACCCCTAAGTATTTCTAAAAGTATTTCTAAGCAACCGCGATCTTCGATCTGGCATCGATCTGGCGTCGGACTCGCTCCAGGACCTATTTCTATTGGAGGAAGCATGCATTTATTTCCTAAAAGCTGGCTGGCTGCAGCTATGGCCGTCGCCGTGGTGTTGAGTGTTGGGGCAGCGAACGCACAGTCGGGCAGCAATTCGGGATCGATCAGCGGGGCGGTGCTCGATCCTTCGGGCGCGGTGGTGGCAAATGCCAGCGTTGAGATTCATAACCCGGTGACTGGCTATGACCGGAAGACCACGAGCGACAGCAAGGGCAATTTCGGTTTTGTGAACGTTCCGTTTAATAACTATCACATGACGGTGACGGCGGCTGGATTCGATAAGACGGCACAGGATGTGGAGGTGCGGTCGGTAGTGCCGGCGAGTGTGCAGGTCAATCTTCAGGTATTGGCTTCGACCACGACGGTTTCGGTTGAGGCAGCGGGCGATCTGGTGGAAAACGATCCAACGTCTCATCAGGACGTAGACAGGGAATTGATCGACAAACTGCCGATGGGAAGCGGATCGTCGTCGA
>PMSZ01000344.1 GCA_003168235.1 Acidobacteriaceae bacterium | reverse complement strand
GTCGCTCGATTCACTCAACCCGCGCGATCTAGGGCAAACCGCGATGCTGGCCAATTGCTGGGACACGCTCGGCTGGGTTGCATTCGCCGACGGCAAACTCGATCAGGCACAAAAATATCTCACCTCCGCGTGGCAACTCTCGCGAGGCTCGGTCGAAGCCGATCATGTGGCACAGGTCTTCGAAGCCCAGGGCGATAAGGAAAGAGCGATTCGTTTCTATGCATTGGCGATGAACGCCCATCGTCCTGAGTCAGAGACGCGCCACCGATTGGTTGCGCTTGTGGGCGCTGATGACAAGGCTGACGCCGTTATTGCGAAAAATCGGGACGAATTTTCCGCTCTGAGTACGATCAAAATTCCCAATGCCGCCAAAGTCGAAGGGAAGGCCGATTTCTTCGTTCTGCTCAAGACCGGCTCAGGTCCGGAAGCGGTGGTCGATGGCGTAAGGTTTGTTAGCGGAGAGGAAAAGCTTAAACCTCTCGCTGATGCGCTTCGCACTGTCCACTATGATCAGTCTCTGCCCGACAGCACGCCTGTCAAGATTCTCCGTCGTGGAACACTCTCTTGCAATGCTAACGCCTCCGATTGCGCTTTTCAGATGGCACAACCGGATGAGGTTCGTTCGGTCAATTAGACAAAAGAAGCCTTCTGTGGCAAAAAAGCCACACTTTTGCCCCCTATCGTCCAATTGACCGCAACTGTCCACTTATGTTTAACTCCCTCCATCGGGGCTGGCTCATAGTGGCTTGGGAATAGGCTGTAAAAATTCCAGGGCGTGAGACCGAGGTGCGTTATGAAGTCCAGCTCGTATGCAGTCCTTGCCGTATCCCTTCTAGCTTTAACTCTGGTTCTATCCACCAGTGCCAGCGCGCGTGAAAGCGTTCTGCCCGCCGGTACTCTTCTGAAATGCACCATGAACGAGCCTAACTTCTCTTCAGCGACCGCCGCCATTGGCGATCCTGTGCTCTGCCATCTGCACTCGGTCACCGAGTTCGGACAGCAGACCTTTCCCCGCGGGGCCTACCTTGTCGGACATCTCGAGTCCGCGCAGGAGCCCGGTCATTTCTGGGGCAAAGGCAACCTGAAGCTGGTCTTCGACCGCATCGGATTGCCGAATGGCGATATGCCCCTCGACGCCAAAGTGATCGCCACCCGCGGCTACAAAGTCAATAAAGATGGCGACATTCGCGGCAAAGGCCACGCCACGCGCGACATCGTCGAATGGATGATTCCGCCGCTCTGGCCCTGGAAGATCATCACCCTGCCCGCGCGCGGCCCGCGTCCCACGCTCAAGGGCGAAAGCCAGCTCGAACTGCGCTTGATGGATGATGTCCTCATCCCGCAAGTCTCCGCCAGCAACGGCCCCGATTGGCACTTCTTCGGAAAGCCGCGCATTGAGAACGATTCGTATTATCAGCAGCCCTATCAGGGAGCCAGCTATAGATCGAATGATTATCGAGCGAACGATCCGAATGGACCTCAACTCGGACTGCGCAGCGTAACCGTCACTTCCAGCGAACAGGCAAGCGCTAATCAGGCTACGGCAAATCAGCCAGTCGCAGCCGAGACTCCGCGCGTCATCTATGCCAGCTACGTCACGAAGTCAGCGACGGGCAATGGCGCGGCGCCGGGAGTTCCGGTGTTTGTGCTGAAGTCGGGCATGGTCCTCGAGGTGGGCAATTACACCTATCAAGACAATCGCATCAGCTACGAACTGGCCAGCGGCGGCAGCGGCGTCATCAGCGCCGACGAAGTCGACTGGAACACAACCACGCAGGTAAACAGCCAGCGCGGCGTGCGCATGACGCTGCGCGGTGGTCACTCGGGCGCAACGGCGGGATTCTAGTAAGCCTTCAGCACCTCAGATCGAGCACCTCAGCATCCGGCCGTCAGCGAAAGCTGACGGCTGTTTTTGTTCACCGCCGTTTTGTTAGTGGAGAGACCGGCGTCTCGCCCGTCCGGACGAAAGCTCAGTTTGGCAGACCTTTATTTCCCAGTTTTACGCCACTTTCCCCAAGTGCTATCAAGCGCCAATAGTTAAGACCAACCTTCCCGTAAAAGGCAACTAGTATGGTTGCGATTATAGCACTTGATGGGGTAGAATGTTCCCAATCCCAGGCGTTGTGGACAGGTCCTACGTTCCCAATGGAGGCAACACCAACATGATGCAAAAAAGCGAAGCGCTTCCAGTCGATATTTCCCAGAAGGAACAAAAGGAAATTATCGAAATCTACTTGAAGCTTCGCGAGGCAGAAGCGAAGCTCATCGGCCCCGACGGAAAAACGGAGATCCTCCCCAACAATGTCTACTCTTTTCTGCTGCGGTTACTCGCTGACCTGAGGGCTGGTCATTCTGTGACCATCTTGCAGAGTCGGCATGAACTCACGACGGTTGAAGCAAGCAAGATTTTGGGCGTCTCCAGACAGTTCCTGATTAAGGTTGTGGAGAAAGGAGAAATCCCTTACCACTTGGTAGGAACGCATCGTCGTATGTTTGTACGCGACGTACTCGCGTACAAATCAAAGCGCGATACTGTGCGGCGAAAAACTTTGGACGATCTTGCCAAGGGGGAATTTGCAAAAGGGGATTACGACAAAATCCCAGATGATTTTCACGCAGGAGAATGAATACTCGGCAGTGTTAGATGCGTGTGTCCTGGTGCCAGCCGCGCTCAACGATTTCTTGCTGCGGCTGGCGGAAGAACCAGCAATGTACCGCCCTGTATGGAGTGAACAGATATTAGCGGAAATGACGACAGCCATGAGAACGAAACTTCACAGAACTGCCGCAGAGGTAGCTTGGAGGAAAGGCCAGATGTGTGATGCGTTCCCGGAAGCGATGATTACTGTTCCGTCTGAACTTTTGAGGGCGGTTGACTGTCTGCCAGATGAGGACGACAGGCATGTTCTAGCTGCGGCAATCTTGGCACGCGCTGATACCATCGTCACCCAAAACACAAAGCATTTCCCGAAAGAATGTCTCGACAAATTCGGTGTGCTTTGTCAAAAAGCAGATGATTTTCTCATCCATCAGTACCATCTTCGTCCCCAACTTCTCTTGGACAAGCTGGACGACCAGGCAGCAGGAATTTCTCAGGATCGTGCATACGTTATCGCAAGCCTGAAATTGTCAGCGAAAAAGTTTGCAGAAATTGTGGAGGCACACACGCTATAAGCAAATGCTCAAGATATTAATAGCCATTCCTTACCGCGGCCGCACTTCATCGTGAGAGTGGGAGAAACCCTGTCGCGGCTCCTTTGACTGACCCAGAGCCAGTCTGCCGCGTCAAAGGTATAGCCGTCCAAATTTTCCTGCGACCGCCAGGCAAGACGAGTGATCTATTTTAAGTATCTCCACCACCGGATCTCGAGGATCCCATGTCCACAGCGAATGTCAAAGCGAACATCGCCGAGAAGTTCGCCAAGATCAGCCAGTGCTACAAGCCCGCAATTGCCGCCGAACTAAACGGACAATACGTGAAGCTCGTCAAATTCGACAGCCCGTTCGGCTTTTCTGTTTGCTCGGCAAGGAACCTAGCCTTTGACGTAGCCTTTAAGGATCGCAGCCTTTAAGGATCAAAGATCCGTTACGTGTAGTCCGTCATGCAGGCGCGAGTGTGGTAGCGTTGCCAAGGATCATCGCGCGGTGCTCCGCTGGTCGACCCAAGAGCCGGCTTGTGAAGACGCGATCCGCAATTCGACGATGAAGAAACCTTCGCGCAAGGGCGGCCGCCGTCCAGCAACGCAAAACCGGCGAAAGCCGCGTTCCTCAGCGCAACTGGTCAAGCTGTATGAAGATGAAGCCGTAGTGGCGCTCAATAAAGCGGCCAAACTCTTGGCCGTGCCTACCGATCACTCTGATGCGCCGTCCGCACTATCTCTTCTTTCGGAAGAACTGAGAGCCAGGAGACAACGAGCCTTGGTCGTGCATCGTATTGATCGCTACACGTCCGGGATCCTGCTTTTTGCAAAAACCTGGCCCGATCGAGAGGCGCTGGTCCGGCAGTTTCTCCTGCACACTCCGGTGCGCCAGTATCTCGCCGTCGTTCGCGGACATCTCGCCGCCCCCGAAGGCACCCTCGTTCACCACTTTCGGCAAGAGGGAATGTTTCAAAGGGTGACCACCAGCCGCGATCCCAAATCGGCTCGCGCTGAACTTCGCTATTCGGTAGAGCGGCGTCTTCGCGCCGCGTCGCTCGTCCGGGTGAGTCTGGTGACTGGATTACAGAACCAGATCCGGGTTCAGTTTTCAGCCATCGGACATCCTGTCATCGGCGACAGAAAGTACAACCCGGCAGAAGCGTCGGAGAAAAGAATCACTCGCGTCGCGCTGCACGCTGCGCATCTTGAGTTCACGCATCCGCGATCGGGGGAAATCGTCTCCATTGACTGCGAGCCTCCTCCAGATTTTCAGTCGCTGCTTCAGGCGTTAGGGATGCCAGTCCAGAGGCGTGGATGAAACCTCGCAACCCGGCAAATTTTCTCGAAACCGACCACCAAGTTGAGCCATCCATTACAGAGTTCGTTGTTGCCGGGGGAGGTTCCCATGTCCAAAGTGAACATCAAAGAAAATATCAAAGTCAACGTCGCCGAGAAGTTCGCCAAGATTAGCCAGTACTACAAGCCTGCAATCGCCGCCGAACTCAACGGTCAATACGTGAAGCTCGTCAAATTCGACAGCCCGTTCGTGTTTCACCATCACGACCACGAAGACGAAATGTTTCTGGTTGTCAAAGGCCGTTTCCGCATGGAGTTCAGAGGTCAGGATAACGACCATCACGAGTGGATCGAAGAAGGCGAATTCATCGTCGTTCCGCGCGGCGTCGAGCATCGTCCGGTGGCGGAGCAGGAATGCTGGGTCATGCTCTTCGAGCCGGTCTCCACGCTGAATACCGGCAACGTCGAAAACGAGCGGACCGTGCGACAATTGGAACACGTCTGACCCTCAGTATTTGTAATTGGCAATTGGTAATTTGTAATTG
>PMSZ01000319.1 GCA_003168235.1 Acidobacteriaceae bacterium | reverse complement strand
GCGCACGTTCACGTCGCGTGCCGAACGCCACAGCAGCAGCGCGATTACACCGTTCATCACCACGCCCGCTGCCGCTACTCCAATCATTACCTGGGCGCGCACATGCTCGGGATGCTGGATCCGCTGGAACGCCTCGTAGAAAATAAAAAACGACACAACCACCAGGGACAGCGCATTGACCAGCGCCACCAGTACTCCCGCGCGCCGGTAGCCATAAGTCTTGGTTGCGGAGGGCGGACGGCCTTCGAGAAAAACCGCCACTAGCGACAGAAGCAGCGCCAGAAAGTCGGACAGATTGTGTCCCGCTTCGGAAAGCAACGCCAGCGAATGCGCCCGGATGCCGGCTATCACCAGCAGGACAACGTAACCCATGGTGACGGCGAGCGAGATGCGCAACACCCGTCCGGTTCCATGAGAATGCCCGTGTCCGCCGTGCGCTTGCATGCTATTAGGATAGCGCAAGCGCGCCCGTGTGGCGCGGACGCCCCCGCCCGCGGCTCTTGATGTTAACTCTCTCTGACAAGCATTCAGTCCGGCCAGATTTTCAACGCCCGAACCCAACTAGCGCGCAACCCATCCCCCGCGCTATTCTTCTTCCCGAACCGTTCGCCGATATCCGAGGACAACATGAAAAAAGCTCTGTGGATCCCAGTCACGCTATTACTCGCAGCCGCAGCAACCGCCCAAACAAATTCAGCCCAGACTCCGCCCGCGCCGACCCATATCCAGAACCCGATCAGCACCGCGCTACGCGAGGCGCTGCCGAATCGCCAGAAAAATACCGTCGCCGCCGTTGAGGCCATGCCCGCCGACAAATTCAGCTACAAGCCCACGCCCGACCAGATGACGTTTGGCCACCTGGTAGCGCACATGATCGAAGCGAATTACACGTTGTGCAGCAACGCTGCCGCCGTGCCCGCTCCCAAGGTCGATGAAGTGAAAGATACGGAGGCGAAAGACAAGCTCGTCGCCGCGCTCAAAGCATCGTTCGATTTCTGTGGCGACGCCCTTTCAAAAATGGACGATTCGAGGCTCGGCGAAACCACTCCTGGGCCCGGCGACCATGCGTTTTCACGCGCCAGATTTGCTTTGGGAATCGCCAGTAACTGGGCCGACCACTATGCCGAGGCCGCAATGTATCTGCGTCAGAATGGCATATTGCCGCCGACAGCGAAGAAGTAAGGACGAAGAAGCAAAGCGTGTTAGTTTGTGGGGCGACGGGCTTCGCGCCCGTCCTCCCGGCTCGGCTCCTGTGCTTGTTATCTCACTTCCAGCACCTAGTCTTCGACGAAGGTTTTTAGCCGCGTTAGCGCCTCATCCCACTGCTGGGAAACGAAATCGAGATACTCTTTGATTTCCTCGATCGGGTGCGGATCGAATTCGAACAGGCTCTCGCGGCCTGTACGGGTGCTATGCACGATTCCTGCATTCTCCAGCACGCGCAGATGCTTGGTAACCGCCTGCCGGGTCAGCTTGGAACCGTGGGTCAGCTGCGAGATCGAGTAAGGCTGTCTGCGACAGAGCTTGGTCACCAGCGCCAGTCGCGTCTCGTCGCCCAGCGCGGCGAAGACTGGCGCACGAGCCTGCCGTTTGACGGCTACTCTGCTACGACGTTTGTGCGACATGATTCTTCGAGACTGACTTGTTCGAGACATGGTTCTCGATGTTCTTCATTTGCTCGGTCCAACCGCCATCGTTTCTTCGGAATGCCTCGAGACGGCGGTCGCTGGGAAGTTTATCGAAGCCGGACTCGGTGACTACCAGTAACGTGCCGCTGGCGGTCTTCTCCAGCCTGAATTCGACGAGCGTGGTCGGTTCCCCGGAGTAGTCCTGTGGGGCGTTAGCTTTGGCAAGGGACTTGGGCTGGGGCCAGGTGAAGGAAAAAAGCTGCTCGGGCTCCATTTTCTGCACGAGGGCCTCCCATTTCACGTGCTCGTAGCCAGGATGGGTGATATAGCCGCGCGAGACTTGGCCTGGAGCGAACGGGCCGTCCAGCTTGACGCGAAACCACTCGCCGAACTCACGATAGTCCGTCAATGCACGCCAGACGCGCGAAATCGGCGCCTTGAGCTCGATACGTTTCTCAATGCGGTCGCTCATGATATGCAACCTCCAGGTTGCATATTACCGAAGGCCTCGCTCAAATGCAACCAGGGAGTTGCATGTTCTGGGATGGCGCCAGATTTAGCCCACGAGCTTTTCCAACTCCTCTTCCCCAATCACGCTGACCCCCAACTCCCGAGCCTTATCCAGCTTTGACCCGGCGTCGCTCCCCGCAACCACGTAATCCGTCTTCTTGCTCACCGAGCCTGAGACGCGGCCACCGGCGTTTTCGATCATCTCCTTTGCTTCGTCGCGGGTATGGCGCGCCAGCGTGCCCGTCAGCACAAAGATCTTTCCCGCCAGCTTCGTGCCTTTTTCTTTTTTCTGTCCGGCGAAGGTCAGCCCTGCTTTGCGCAAATCGCCGACCAGTTTGCGATTGTGTTCATCGGCAAAAAACTCCACGATGCTCTCGGCGATTCGCGGACCGACTTCGTTCACTTCCTCCAGTTCCTCCGCGCTCGCTTTCATGATCGCGTCCAGCGACCCGAAGTGCTCCGCCAGAAACTGCGCCGTGCGCTCGCCCACCATTCGGATTCCCAGCCCGTAAATCACGCGCTCCAACGGCAGCTTCTTCGAAGCCTCAATCTCACTCAACACATTCTCTGCCGACTTCTCGCCCATGCGCTCCAGCCCGAGCAAATCCGCTTTCGTGAGCTTGTAGAGATCGGCAACGTTTTTTACGAGACCGCGTTCGGTAAGCTGATTCACTAGCGCCTCGCCCAGGCCGTCGATATTCATCACGTGCCGCGAAGCAAAATGCAGGATTGTCCCCTGCAACTTGGCCGGGCAATTCGCATTCACGCAGCGATGGTCGGCTTCCCCCTCGGTCCGCACCACATTGCCACCGCACACCGGACAATGCTCGGGCATCTCAAACTGCTTATGCCCGCGCGGATGGTCTTTATCTTCGACCACCTTCACCACTTTCGGAATCACATCACCGCCGCGCTCGACCTCGACCCAGTCGCCGATCTTCACTCCCAGTTGCTCGATGAAATCCATGTTGTGCAGCGTGGCGCGAGAGACGGTCGTTCCGCCGATCGGAACGGGCTTCAGCCAGGCCACTGGTGTCAGCTTGCCGGTGCGTCCAACTTGCGGAACGATGTCTTCGATTTGCGTGACGGCTCCGCGGGCCGCGAACTTGTAGGCAATCGCCCACCGCGGAGCTTTGCCCGTGAAGCCAAGCTCGCGCTGCCACGACGTGCGGTCGACTTTGATGACGATGCCGTCAATTTCATAAGGCAGCGATTCGCGCTTCGCTTCCCAGCTCTGAATGAACTTCCAAACCTCGTCCAGGTTCTTCGCCAGCTTGCGGTGGGGGTTGACCTTGAAGCCAGCCGACTCCATCGCGTCCATCGTTTTGGATTGCCGGTCGAAAAAAGTCCGACCATCCTTCAACAGAAAGTAAGCGAAATAATCCATGCGGCGCTGCGCCGTGATTGACGGTTCGAGTTGCCGCACTGTGCCGGCGGTAAAGTTACGCGGATTGGCGAACGTCGCCAGTCCCTGTTTCTCGCGCTCTTCATTCATTTTGCGAAAAGCGGCGAGCGGCATCAGCATTTCGCCGCGGACCTCGAAATTGAAATCGGCGGGGATACCGGCCTTCTTCAATTTGTCCTTTGAGATCGAAAGTGGAATGGAGCGCACCGTTCGCACATTCAAAGTGACGTCTTCGCCCATACTGCCGTCGCCGCGCGTGATGCCGCGTTCCAGCTGCCCATCTTTGTAGACGAGCGCCAGCGACATGCCGTCAAGCTTTAGCTCGCACATGTATTCGAGATCGGTCCGTCCGCTCAGCTCATGCACGCGCCGCTCCCAGTCGCGCAGCTCCTCTTCGGAATAAGCGTTATCGAGTGAGAGCATGGGAGAGGAATGCTTGGCCTTGACGAATCCCTCACGCGGCTTGCCGCCCACGCGCTGCGTCGGCGAGTCGGGAGTGATCAGCTCGGGGTGCTCGGCCTCAAGCCGCTTGAGCTCGTTCATCAGCTTGTCGAAGTCGGCGTCGGAAAGTTCAGGATCATCCAGCACGTAGTAGCGATACTCGTGGTGCCGGATTTTCTCGCGCAGAGCTTCGATTTTTTTCCGAATGGCAGAGCTGGACATGACTGGGATTTGATTTTACCGGCAACTGGCTACTGTCTTTTCGCTTTCCGAATTCGTCCCCGTCCGAGCGCGCCGCGGCCAACGCTCGACGGAGGTTTCTTCATTCCTTCCAGCAATTCTTTCAGCACGATTGCGTTGTTGCGCTCCTCGTCGCGCGAAGCGTAGAGCAGCGTGAGCCGCCGCTTGCCCTCGGCAAGATGATGCAGCTTTTCCAGCGCGGCGGAAGCCTCCTCGTCTGCCAGCTCTTTGAGATACCGCTTGCGAAACATGCTCCACCGGTCGGCATTCGCGTGGAACCACTGCCGGAGTTCATTCGTCGGCGCCAGTTCGCGCATCCAGAACTTGAGCGCAACATCTTGTTTCGTCAGCCCGCGCGGCCACAAGCGATCGACCAGCACCCGAACTCCGTCCGACGGAACGGCGGGCTCGTAAACGCGTTTGACCGCAATGCCCATGCCTCCCGTATTATCGTACTTTTGGGGTCTAACGCGCGATGCCGCAATCATCATGAATTTCTTGATTTGGATTTCTTCTCGTCTTCGAGTCTCAGTATTGATGCTCGCGGTTTTGACAGTCACAGGTTGCGATGTCGAGCGACGCAGATCCGACACCGAGCTGGGACTCAATCCGCAACAGGCTGCGGGACGGCAAGTCTATGACAATTACTGCGACCGTTGCCACGAACCCTATTCATCGCGCGGCAAAAAAGGCCCGAGCCTGAAAGGTGTCTTCAAGCACCAATATCTCGAACTGAGCGGATTGCCCGCCAATGACGACCGCGTTAGCGACATCATTAAATATGGACGCGCCAAGATGGAAGGTTTTGGCCGGGTGATGACCGAGCAACAGGTTAAGGATCTGCTGGCTTACCTGCACACGCTGTAGGTAGGTCTCATAGGACAGGTCTCAGGTCTCAGGTGTCAGGTCTCAGGAAAACCACTGGCCCAAGGGCATCGTGCATCTGGGAACCGCTCTCCTGTGGCATAATCGCCCGCAGTGTCTACCGCGAACAAAGCCGCGCTGTTTCAGAAATTGCCGTCGATCAATGAGCTTCTCCGGCGGCCCGACATGCAGCTGCTGATCGAACGCGACGGGCATTCCGCCGTTGCCGAAAGCGTCCGCGCCGTGCTCGCGCGCCTGCGCGACGAAATCGCCGCCGCCGAAAAATCGCTGGATGTGAAATCGCTGGATGAAAAATCATTGGATGAGAAATCTCTGGATCTTGCGCTGGACGGCCTGTTTGCCGCGGTCGATCGCCATCTTCGTCAGTCGCTCCGTTACTCGTTGATCCCGCTGATCAACGCCACCGGCGTGATTCTCCACACCAATCTCGGACGCGCGCCGCTCGCCGTCGCCGCCCTCGATCATGTCCGTGACACAGCCGGCGCATATTCCAACCTGGAATTCGATGCTGCGACGGGCGAACGCGGAAAGCGCGACATTCACGTCGATCGCCTGTTCAAGCAGCTGCTTGCCGAAGATTGTGCTGCGCCAGCGCAGTCATCGGCCACCTCGACAATCGTGGTCAACAACAACGCCGCCGCCGTTCTGCTCGCGTTGAACTCGCTGGCCGAGGGCGGCGAAGTTATCGTCTCGCGCGGAGAGCTGGTTGAAATCGGCGGCTCGTTCCGAATTCCAGACGTGATGTCGAAGTCGCAAGCCACGCTGCGCGAGGTTGGCACCACCAATCGCACGCGCATCGCCGATTACGAAAGCGCCATCAATGAGCGCACGCGGTTGCTGCTGCGCGTACATCGCTCGAATTTCGAAATCACCGGCTTCACCGAGCAGCCGGGGCTTGACGAGTTGGTTGCTCTTGGCCGCCGCCGCAATCTTCCGCTCATGGAGGATCTTGGCAGCGGAGCGCTGATCGATCTGCGCTCGGTAGGAATCAACGGTGAGCCCAGCGTCCTCGACAGCTTGCGTGCTGGTGTCGACATCGTGACCTACAGCGGCGACAAGCTTCTCGGTGGCCCGCAAGCTGGAGTAATCAGCGGCCGCGCCGATCTGGTGGCGCGCATGCGCTCCAACTCGCTGTTCCGCGCCTTGCGCGTCGATAAGCTGACTTACGCCGCGCTCGAGGCCACACTGCTCGCCTATGTCAAACGCGATCACGATGCGGTGCCAGTGCTGCGTATGATGCGCCTGTCCAAAGATGAAATCGAGCGACGAGCGGAAGCGGTTGTTTCCGCAGTTGAATCCGCACGGGTAAAATCGGCGCTCCTCACACTCGCGCTCGTCGATGGCGAGTCGGTCATTGGTGGTGGCGCCGCTCCTTCGGCTGTTCTGCCGACCCGCCTGATCGCGCTCACCCACGCCAATCTCGGCGCCGACGATCTGAACAATCGGCTGCGCGCCGCGACCCCACCGGTCATTGCCCGCGTAGAAGACGGCCGGGTGCTACTCGACCTGCGGACGGTATTTCCCGGGCAGGATGCAATCCTGGCTACTGCCCTGTCGTCCCTGACTTGAGAACCGAAATTGCAAATTACAAACTACCAGTTAACAATGCTTCTATGATTCTTGGTACTGGGATCGATATCGCCGAGGTCCATCGCATCCGCGAAAGCGTCGGGCGTTTTGGCGACCGCTTTCTTCGCCGCGTTTTCACCGAAAGCGAAATCCGTTACTGCGAAAAAAAAGTCACCCGCTTTGAGAGCTATGCCGCGCGTTTTGCCGCTAAAGAAGCAGGCATGAAGGCACTGGGCACGGGATGGAGTCATGGCATCCGCTGGCGCGATATAGAGGTTGTGCGGCCGCAGGGTCAGCGTCCCACGTTGCAATTTCATGGCGCGGCCGCGGCCATCGCCGCCAAACTGGGGACGAAACACATCGCCCTCTCGCTCACTCATACTTCCGAGCAAGCCGTGGCCCACGTAATTCTTGAAAACTAGCGCTCAGCTTTTACTGTGCAGCTCTTAAGTGCTCAGCGCCAATCCAGTTTTTGGCAAAATACCGAACTCGCTCGTTTAGAATAACTTCCCACCGTCCCGCAACAACTGCAGCAATTCAGGGTTGATACAGCCTGAACTTGACCAGGCCGGATTACCGGCTTCGGCTCAAAATTATGGAGACAAGAAAAGAAAAGGAAGGCAATGAAAATGAAGAACTCCGTGCGTAAGCGGGTATTCGGTTTGTTCTTAGGAGTTTTGATGTTGACGGTTTCGATGCTGTCGCTCTCGACGGCATC
>PMSZ01000129.1 GCA_003168235.1 Acidobacteriaceae bacterium | reverse complement strand
CCGACAATCTGAGCTGGACCCGTGGACGCCATGCCGCTAAGTTCGGCGCCGAGCTGCGGTTTGAAGAGTTCACGATTCTCGAACCGGCCGCGGCGCGTGGAGCGATGGATTTTGGCGGCGGCTTCCTCATCAACGACAATCTCGCCGATCCGGGCACGGGCGGCGAAGCGTTCGCCAGCTTCATGCAGGGCATTTCCGATGGCGGATCAATCACGAGCGTGAACCCCAACATCGACTATCGCCGGCAGATTTATGCGGTGTATGGTCTCGACGATATCAAAGTAAATTCGAAGCTCACGCTGAATCTGGGCCTTCGTTACGAACTCTTCACCACCATCAAGGAGGCCAACAATAACCAGGACACTTTCAATTTCAATACTCTTTCGCTGATAGCTCCCAGCGGACAAAACCGCGTATTGACACCCACACTGGGCACCGAGCTTGCGATTCAGAACAATGGCTCTCGCGGGCTCATTTCGCCGGACCTAAACAATTTCGCGCCCCGTATCGGATTGGCTTATCAATTTGCGGACAAGCTCGTTCTCCGCAGCGGTTACGGAATTTTTTATGGCGGACAGGAAAACGGTCCATTCTCGAATCCAAGCCCCGGCTTCAATCCTCCGTTCCTCTCGTCCGAGGCGTTCAACGCTCCGTGTCAGGCGCCGTCTGCCAACGGCAGTCAGCTTGACTGCTCGATTTCTGCTGCGAACAACAACGGCTTGCCGCTCAACGTGCTGTCACAGGGGTTTCCCGCAACCTCGCTTAGCGATCCGAATTCGCCGGAACTCTATTCACTCGATCCGCATCTGGTCACGCCGTACACTCAGCAGTGGCATCTGGGTCTCGAATATCAGCTTCCGGCTGACACCGTTCTCGAAGTCTCCTATGCAGGTTCGCGCGGATTGAAACTCTTCGCCTTCTACAATGGCAATCAGGCCGTTCCGGTACTCGGGACGGACTCGCTTCCCACGGCACCGCGGCGGCCCGCCAACGATGAAGCGCCCGGCGCTACCGGTCCCTGCACGCTGGCGAACCCGCAAAACTGCAATCCGGCCTTGGATACAACCATCGACACCTTTCGGTCGAATACACAGTCCAACTACGACTCGCTGCAGGTTCGCCTGGAGAAACGCTATTCTCACGGACTCCAGTATGAACTGGCATATACCTTTGCGCATGCCCTGGACAATGCTTCCAGCGCCAGCCTGGGATCGGTGAACAACGGAGATTTTCAGGACCAGAGGTACCCTAACCAGAACTATGGCAATGCCGACTTCGACGTGCGTCAGCGTCTCGTGTTTAGCTATCTCTACGACTTGCCCTTCGGCCGGGGCCGGACGTTCGGCAAAGACGCTTCCGGCGTCGTGAACCAGATCATTGGCGATTGGCAGATGACCGGCGTATTGTCGGCGGCGACGGGGAATTACTACACCGCTACGGACATCAATGACGTCTCCGTCTCAGGCAGCGATTGCGGTGGAACGGTTGGCTACTATTGCTCGCGTCCGGCGCGAGTTGGTAATCCCAATACCAAGCCATGCATTCCGGGAACGCTGTTTAACACCTGCGCTTTTGCGGACGACAACACCAACCCCGGAATCGTCCCGCTAGGCACATTCGGCAACGCCGGGCGGAATATTATCGAAGGACCCGGATATACAACGTGGGACACGTCGCTAGTCAAACAATTTGCGATCACCGAACAAAAGCATCTCGAATTCCGGGCAGAATTTTTCAACGTGCTCAACCATGTGAACTATTTGTTTGGTCAGTTTGGCGCGATCAGCGCCGAACCCACCCCGCTGGAAATGGGGCAGAGCGGCTTTGGATATCCTCTGGCGGCACGAGCGCCGCGACAGATCCAGGTGGCGCTGAAGTTTTATTTCTGAAGGATCGGAGGCTTGACAATTCCGGCGGCCAGCCACGAGAGTCAGTATTCGGAACAAAACGAAACAATCATGTCTTCCAATGGTCTGCTTAACGAAGAACGCCGTCGCGAGATCCTCGGGGTCCTGCACCGCGATGGGCGGGTGCTCGTCAAGGAACTGGCGCGGCGTTTCCGTATTTCACAGATCACGATCCGCAAAGACCTGGAGTTTCTGGATGGCCAAGGTGTAATTCAGCGCACGCACGGTGGCGCGCTACCGGTGCAGGCTGGGGCGCTGCTCGATCCGTCGCTGCGCGAGAAAGAGAAGCTTCACCGGAGCGAGAAGGCGCGGATTGCGCACGCGGCAGTCCGACTGGTGGAAGAAGGCCAGTCCGTATTGCTCGATTCGGGTACAACCACCACAGCCATTGCGCGGTCGCTCAAAGAAATGAAACAGCTCACAGTGATCACCAATGCGATCAATATCGCGGCAGAGATGGCGGGCACGCAGGTTGAAGTGGTCTTGACCGGAGGCGTGCTGCGAAAAAACTCCTTTTCTCTCGTCGGTCCCTTAGCAGAACGAACGCTGCGGCAACTTAGCGCCGACATTTTGTTCCTGGGTGTAGATGGCTTCGACACCAAAGCGGGTCTTTTTACTCCGAACCTGTTGGAGTCTGGAGTCAACCGCGCTATGGTCGACATTGCCCGCAGAACGGTCGCAGTTTGTGACTCGAGCAAATTCGGACGCCGCAGTTTGTGCAACATTATGCCGGTCACCGCAGTCCACGAGGTGATTACCGACAAACAGATTCCGAAATCGGACTTGCACGCGCTGAGAGACGTGGGAGTGAAAGTGACATTAGTGTAATTGGAGCCAGCTGATAGCAATGAAATCGACGGCAATCAAAGAACCAGGCCAACACACGCTGAACGAAATTCTTTCTCAGCCGCAGTGCTGGAGCGCGTGTCTAAGCCAACTGTCGGCGAGCGCAGAACTGCGCGCGGCCGCTCAACTCGCGCGGCCAGGAGCAGAGTGGATCTTTGTCGGTTGCGGAACGAGCTACTATCTCGCACAAGCCGCCGCATCGAGCTTCAACTATCTCAGGCTACCGGCACGAGCTGTCGCCGCTTCTGAGCTGATGCTGTATCCAGCGCTGACTCTACACCCGGGACGAGAGTATGTTCCGGTCGTCATTTCGCGATCGGGGCGCACCTCGGAGGCGGTCCGCGCCGGGCAGATGCTGGAAACCGATTACAATCTGCGTACGATTGCTATCACCTGTGCCGATGGCCAACCGCTCGAGCAGACTTGCAGTGTAACGTCGAAACTTTCGGACGCTGACGAACAAAGCACGGTAATGACGCGGTCATTCACTTCTATGCTGCTGGCACTGCAGTATCTCGGGGCAATTGTGGCCGGCGATGTCGCGTTCCGCCGGGCATTGATCGATCTACCCCAGCACGTCGAACCTCTACTTGAGGACATTCCGCGCCGTTTGCAAACGTTCGCTGACTCTTGCAGCTTTTCGGATTTCGTCTTCCTGGCGCAGGGTCCGCTTTTCGGGGTTGCCTCGGAGTGCGCGCTGAAGGTGACTGAATCCTCTTGCTCCTACGCGCAAGCATTTCATTCCCTGGAGTTTAGGCACGGTCCGAAGTCCATCGCGGGTCCGGAAACACTGATCACGTTTCTTATGTCGGAGACTTCTTACGAGGCGGAACTGGAGTTACTCGAGGAAATGAAGGCTCTCGGCGCGGCCACCATGGTGATTGCGAATCGCGTCGATGACCGGGCGCGGCGCGCCGCGGACTTCGCCATCGAACTCGGCCTGCAGTTACCGGAATACGCGCGCGTTGCGGCTTTTGCGATTTGGGGCCAACTGTATGGGGCTTACTACGGGATCAAGAAGAGGCTCGATCCTGACTCGCCAAGGAACCTGTCACGCGTCGTCGAACTCGCGGACGGCCATTGACAACGCACATTAAGCAGTCGGCATTTAACAACAGTGCCGACCTTTTGCTCCATGTCTAAGCTCGATATCGCCATCGTCGGGGAGATCAACCTTGACCTGATCCTCTACGGTCTGCCAGAGCAAATGCCCACCGAGCGGGAACTACTGGCGAGCGACTTTGCGATTACGCTGGGCAGTTCGTCGGCCATCCTGGCACACAATCTTGCCGCTCTTGGCAGCCGCGTTGGATTCGTCACTAAGATCGGCAACGACCTTTTCGGAAGCCTCGCGTTGGACCGCCTACGCGAACGCGGCGTCAATCTGGAGTGCGTGGCCTGCGGACCCAAGTCCGGCGTGACACTTATTCTGCCCCATGGGCGCGAGCGGCATATTCTCACATATCCTGGCACAATCTCTGAGTTACGCTTTGAGGATCTCGATCTCGACTATCTGGCATCGGCACGCCACTTTCATATGTCGTCGCTTTTCTTGCAGCGCGAACTGCTGCCGCACGTGCCCGAACTGTTTCGGCATATGAAGTCGGCTGGCTTGGCTACTTCGCTCGACACGAATGACGATCCCGATGACCTCTGGGGCAGCGGTCTCGATGAGATCCTGCCTCACGTGGACATTTTGTTGCCGAACGAACGTGAAGCGATGAGGATTTCCCGCGCTGGCGATGTGGAGACCGCTCTTTCGCGTTTGGCACAGAGGGTTGAGACTGTCGTCGTCAAGATGGGCGCCAGCGGTGCTGTTGCCATGCGCGACGGTCGCCGACTTAGCGCAGCCGCCGTTCCGGTAGCAGTCGTCGATCCTATTGGCGCGGGCGACAGTTTTGACGCCGGGTTTCTCCACCAATTTTTGCGCGGAGCGGACATCGCGACGTGCCTTTCATACGGAAATCTGTGCGGAGCCTTTTCCACCACCGAGTGTGGAGGCACCGAAGCATTTCGAAACGGAGATCGAATGCAAGAATTTATTCGCCGGCACGACACCCATCGTCAGGCGCGATAGGTTTCAAACGCGCCACCCGACCCATTCTTAATACATTTTGGGAGCAGTCTCTTCCAGGCTCCTTACTCGCCAATTGCGAAGAGCAGTTGCGCCGACGAAACTTATTCTGACGAGGTTTCTACAAAGTGGACGGCACAGGGAAAGTTCTTGTCGCGGTACGAGGGTTGTCGGTAGCTTATACCCTAGCCAATGGGAGCCGTATTCCGGCGGTCGACGATCTCAGTCTTGCCATCGGCAGCGAGGAGATTGTCGGAATCCTCGGAGAATCCGGCTGCGGCAAAAGCACGCTCGCGAATGCGCTTCTGCGGCTGTTGCCGGCGGGCGCGGTTTGCGAACAAGGAGAAATACTTTTTCGCGGACGCAATTTACTGCGAATGTCGGAACGGGAGCTGCGCGCAATTAGGGGCCGCGAAGTTACGTTCGTCCCTCAGGACCCAGCGCTCTCGTTGAATCCAGTGCTGAGTGTCGGCAGCCAGGTGGCTGAAATACTTCGCGCGCATTTACCCTTGGGCCGAAAGCAGCGCCGGGCACGCGTTCTTGAGTTGCTAGGCGAGGTTGGATTCGTCCGTCCGGAAGAAATCTATGATGCGTATCCACATCAGCTCAGTGGCGGACAACGGCAACGAATCGCGATTGCGCAGGCAGTTGCGTGCCGACCTGCGTTGCTGATCGCCGACGAACCAACCAGTAAGCTGGATGCGCCCCTGCAGGAGGAAATTGTCGCGCTGCTGGCGCAAATTCGCCGAAAACATGGAACGGCAATTCTAGTCATCAGTCACGATCCAGCGATGTTCGCTGGATTCATCGATAGCATTGCCGTGATGTATGCGGGAAAGATTGTCGAGATTGGCAACACGGCCCAGATTCTCCGGCAGCCCTTACATCCCTATACACAGGCATTGGTTGAGATGGCAAAGTCGGCCGTGGGCGCACCAGTGCGCACGCATTTCGCGTCGATCGAAGGCGAGTCGCCTAACCCCGCTGCGTTTCCGGTTGGATGCCGCTTTGAGCCACGCTGCCGGGAACGGATGGAAATTTGCGTGCAGAGGTATCCGCCATCTTTTGTGCCGATGCCCGCAAGGCCAGTGAGCTGCTTCAAGTATGGTGAGTAACTTTCCAACTCGGCCGATGTCGCGGGAGCCCGAGTCGCAAAATGCATTCTTGCGCGTGAGCGGTCTGGCGAAACGCTACGTTCGAGGAGGACTGTGGCGGGAACGCGTTGTGGAGGCGGTGCGCGGTGTGGACTTCGAAATTGCGGCAGGCCGAACACTGGCGCTGGTGGGAGAATCGGGCTCGGGGAAATCGACTGTGGCGCGGTGCGTGGCGCTGCTGGAAAAATCGGACGCGGGGCAAATATGGATCGGCGACACAGACATCGCGAGCCTTAGCTTGAGCGCGCTGCTTCCGTGGCGCACGCAAGTCCAGATGGTTTTTCAGGATGCAGTTACGTCGATGAATCCGCGTTTCACGGCGGCGGAGGCCGTGGAGGAGCCATTACTAATCATGGGGAAAGACGAAGCGCTCCGCAGAGAAACGGTCCGAAGCTCGGTGAACGAGGTTGGACTGTCGGTGGACGGGATCGAACGGTCGGTGATGCAGTTCAGCGGTGGACAACGGCAGAGGCTGGCGATTGCGCGTGCGCTGACGGTGCGTCCAAAGCTCCTGGTTTTGGATGAAGCTCTCACCGGTTTGGATTTGTCGACGCAGGGGCAGATTGCGAATCTGTTGCTGGATCTTCAGGCGGCGCACTCGCTCACGTATCTCCTGATCTCGCATGATCCGGCGGTGGTTGGCCGCATGGCTGATGTAATCGCGGTGATGGCGGGTGGGCGGATAGTGGAGATGGGCTCAACAGCAGAGATGATGACCGCTCCGAAACATGAAGAGACGATTCGGCTTTTGAGATCGGCACGTGCTGCGCAGACCAATCTGGCGGCGATTACGGGAGCTTCGCTGTGAGCTATCTTGTCCGTCGACTTGTACGCGGGATTTTGTTGCTCGCAGGCGTATCCGTGCTCTGCTTCCTGTTCACAGAGATGGCACCGGGGAGCTTTTTTGATGAGATGCGAGTGAACCCGCAGATTTCGCCCGAAACCATTGCCGGGTTGCGCGCCCAGCATGGCCTGGATCAACCGCTCGTTGTCCGGTACGGACGGTGGGTGAAATCGGCGTTGCATGCGGACCTCGGCTATTCCATCGCTTACAACACACCCGTGGCTCCGCTGCTCTGGAGCCGTGCGAAAAATACTTTATTGCTGACACTAACAGCGATGGTTCTCACGTGGGGCATTTCGCTACCGCTGGGACTTTGGGCTGCGGCCAAGCGAGGCGGGGTGCTGGATCGAGCAATCACCGTCATAAGTTCGCTGCTGATTGCAGTCCCGGAGATTGTGATTGCACTCGCGCTGCTTGCTACTGCCGCACGCTGGCGGTTGACGCCGGTCGGCGGAATGGTATCGAGCAATTTTGAGGAGCTCTCGGGGTGGGAGCAATTCAGAGATGTCGTCGCGCACTTGACATTGCCGGTAGTGATTCTGGTGCTGTGCGAAAGCGCAGTGATAGTACGGCACGTCCGCGCGAGTGTACTTGAAGTGTTAGGCGCTTCCTACGTGCAAACTGCGCGCGGTCTTGGCATCAGCCGTGGCAGGTTGCTTTTCCGCCACGTGTTGCCGGTCGCGGCCAATCCTGCGATTTCTCTTTTCGGCTTTTCCCTAGCCGGGTTGATCAGCGGGTCGATGCTGGTGGAGGTGATCTGCGGATGGCCCGGTTTGGGGCCGCTGGTGCTCGACGCCACTTTCTCTCGCGACCTCTACGTGGTGATCGGCGGCATCATGTTTTCCGCGCTCTTCATGCTCGGCGGAAACATGGTTGCGGACATCATGCTGATGGTATCCGATCCCAGGATTCGGACAGGCGCGGCCGATGCAGGTTAGGGTGCGATGTAAAATGAGCGGCAAGATTACTTGGCTGATCATTCTGCTAGTTGGGCTGCACCTGCTGTTACTGCTGGCGGGTTTTGTCGCTCCTTACGATCCGGCCGCGCAAAATCGCGAGTTGCCTTACGCTCCGCCGACACGATTACATCTCTGGGACAGCTCTAGATTCCACCTGCGGCCGTTCGTTTACCCGTGGAGTCCGGTGGATGACGGGTATCGGGAAGATCGCAGCCAGGCGTATCCGGTTCATGCGTTCGTCCGGGGAGACAGCTATAGGTTTCTTGGTCTCTTCGAATCCAACCTCCATTTATTTGGAGTGGAGAATCCCGGAAAATGCCTGCTCTTGGGAGCAGACGCGTTCGGCCGTGATGAGTTCTCGCGCGTGTTGTATGGCGGACAGATTTCGGTGGCAGCGGGAATTGTCGCAACCGCTGTGACTCTTTTCGTTGGCAGCGTGATTGGCGTTGTTGCCGGTTATTACGGTGGATGGATTGACGAGACGCTAATGGGAACGACCGAGCTGTTCCTTTCCCTGCCGTGGCTCTATTTTCTGCTTGGCGTGCGGGCGTTTCTGCCGTTGCATGTGAGTGCGGTCCGAACATTTTTTCTACTGACTTGCGTCATCGGGCTCATTGGCTGGGCACGGCCCGCGCGGCTGGTACGAGGAGTGGTGCTCAGCTCAAGAACCAGAAATTATGTCTCTGCTGCGCGTGGTTTCGGGGGGGCCGACTTCTACCTACTACGGAGACACATCGCGCCGGAGACGTTCGGCGTGTTGCTCACGCAGGCGGCGATGTTAGTCCCGCGATACATTGCGGCGGAAGTAGCTTTGTCATTTTTTGGGTTGGGAGTCAACGAACCGACTGCGAGTTGGGGAAACATGCTGAGCGCTTTGCAACAATACAGCGTGCTGATTTCTTATGGCTGGCTTCTGGCTCCAGCTGCTGCATTATTCGTTACCTCCGTAATCTATTACCTGCTCGCTGATGCCCTTCATTCCCGGTTAGAATCACGATAATCCCAGAAAAACACCGTTCTGTGGGGGAGGGGTGTCATGAACGTCATTGCTCGCCTATCCCTACTCGTGTGTCTGCTCGCTGGCGTGTGCGTAGCGGGTGCGTCTTCCGCAGAAAATCCTGCTCCCGAAAACCCGGGCAAGAATGAAGAACTTCAGCGCGTGGCGGACACTTCCGGCCGCTATGGCGGACACTTGACCGTCGGTCAGCGCGCGGAGCCGAAGACGCTGAATCCGGTGATCGCTACCGATGCCGTTTCGCGCGAGGTGATCGGACGCTTGAATGCCGATCTGATCGAAATCAATCGCGCCACGCAGCAAACCGAGCCGGCGCTGGCCAAGTCCTGGAAGACGTCGGCGGATGGCCGCATTTTCACGTTGCAACTTCGGCGGGGTATCCGGTTTTCAGATGGTCATGCATTCGATGCCGATGACGTGATTTTTTCTTTCGCCGTCTACATGGATGAAAACATCGATTCTCCGCAGCGCGACCTGCTGATTATCGATGGCAAGCCGATGACGGTCGCCAAGATCGGTCCGTACACGGTGCGGTTCACGCTGCCACGGCCGTATGCGGCGGCGGAACGCATCTTCGACGGGCTCGCCATGCTGCCGAGGCATCTGCTCGAGAAACCTTATCGCGAAGGCAAATTTGCGCAGGCTTGGTCGCTCAACGCGCAACCCTCCGAGATCGCAGGTCTTGGTCCATTTCGCTTGAAGCAGTACGTGCCGGGACAGCGCATCGTGGCGGAACGCAATCCTTACTACTGGAAGGTCGATCGCGACAACCACCGGCTGCCTTATCTGGATGAAATGGTGTTTCTCTTCGTCGGCACGGAAAACGCGCAGGTCCTACGTTTTGAAGCCGGCGAAACGGATATTATCAGCCGGCTCAGTTCGGAGAACTTCAATCTGCTCGCCCACGAAGGGACGCGTGTCAGTTCGCAATTGGCGGATCTTGGCCCCAGCCTGGAATACAACTTTGTGGTCTTCAACCAAAACGATTTGACTGGCAAGAAGCTGGACGCGATTGCACGCAAACAGGTTTGGTTTCGCGATCTCAAATTTCGGCAAGCGGTCAATGCTGCCATCGACCGCGACGGAATCGTCCGTCTGGTCTACGGAACGCGCGGCACGCCCCTGTGGGGAAACGTTGGACCGGGGAACAAGCTCTGGATCAATCAAGCAATCTCGCATCCGCAGCGCTCGCTCGAAACGGCGCGCCAATTGCTGAAATCCGCCGGATTTTCCTGGAAGACAAATGGGGAGCTTGTGGATGGCTCCGGGGAGACCGTCGATTTCACCATCGTCACCAGTTCGTCGAATGCCCAGCGGATGAAGATGGCAACGCTGCTGCAAGATGACCTGTCGCATCTGGGAATGCAGGTGCATGTCGTTCCGCTGGAGTTTCGCGCGCTCATCGACCGCGTTTTTCAGAGCTTCGACTATGACGCGGCCATCATGGGGTTGGGAGGCGGCGATGCCGACCCGAATCCGGAGATGAATGTCTGGATGTCGAGCGGCACTTCCCACCTGTGGAACCTCGGCGAGAAACAACCGGCCACCGACTGGGAACGCGAGATCGACCAGCTGATGCAACGGCAAATGGTCGAGCTCGATTACAACCAGCGCAAACGGACGTACGATCGCGTGCAGCAAATCATTTCTGAAAATCTGCCGTTTATTTTTTTGGCAACACCAAACACTCTGGCAGGAGCCGACGGGCGCCTGGGAAATTTTCATCCTGCTGTACTGGACCCGAACACGCTGTGGAATGCCGATGAACTCTACATTCGCGGCGGCCTGGAGAATGCGGGAACGCGATGACAGGTCCTGCGGCCAAGCGTCAGAAAGAGCGGGCGGCGACGGCACGCGCACCAGCTCTTTTTTCGGACGACAAACTGATCAAGAATTGCCTTAACGGCGACCCGGAGGCCTGGGCTGCACTCATCGATAAATACAAGAACCTGATCTACTCCATCCCGATCAAGCTGGGCATGTATCAGGATGCGGCCGACATTTTTCAGGCGGTATGCGTGGATCTACTTTTGGAACTGCCGCGCTTGCGGGAACACCGGGCGCTGCCGAAATGGCTGATGCAGGCTTGCTATCACAAATGCGTGCATTACCGACGCAGCGCCGGCCGACTTGTCGAACTCGAACCAGAAGTTGCGGAAAGGCCGCACGACAACAGCGATCATGAGCTCCCGGACAGCATGTTGGTGCAACTCGAGCAAGAACAATCGCTGCGCGACGCGATCTCCGAGATGCCGGAGCGTTGCGAGCGCATGATCCAGATGCTTTTCTTCGAGACTCCCTCACGCCCCTACGAGGAGGTTGCGCAGGAACTCGGACTTGCAATCGGCTCGATCGGATTCATCCGGGGACGGTGTCTCGCCCAGCTCAAGAAACGACTGGAAAAGAGGGGCTTCTGATGAGCACCCAGCCGGCGCGGCAGACAGAGTCGGAGGCCATGATCAAGCGGCTGCTCGCGTTGGAAGACGCGAAGGGGCGCCGCGAGTTCATGACAGAAAATCCTGAAATCGCCTGGGACGAAGCGGTCACGACGCTAACCGAACGCGTCTGGCAGGAGGTCAGGATTGACACGCATCGCGCCGACCGCATTGCGGATGCGGCGATCGATGTCGCTGAAGCCACAGGCAGTCAAATCTCACTCGCAAGGAGTTTCCGGGCGAAGGCGAATGCGTTGTACGCGCTCGATCGGCATGCACAATCGATTGAGTATCACGAGCGAGCTGCGGCGTGCTTCGAACAGGCCGGCGATGACACCGAGTTGGCGCGCAGCCTGAGCGGCTCGATTCAGCCTTTGTTGCTGCTTGGACGGTACGATCAAGCCGCCGCCACGGGAAGACGTGCGGCGGAAATCTTCCGGAAACAGGGCAATACGCGCCGTTTGGCGCGGCTCGAAATCAATCTTGGCAACATTTACCACCGGCAAGACCGTTTCGCCGAGGCACTGGCATTTTACGAACGCGCCTATCATGAGCTTTTGAAACATGACGATGGCGAGGCACTGGCAGCGGTCCTGAGTAATCTTTCTCTCTGCTATATCAGCCTCAATGATTTTCCGAAGGCCCTGGAATTCCACCGCATCGCGCGCCAGCATTGCGAGCAAAGAGGCATGCCGATTCTGGTCGCGTACGCCGACTACAACATTGCCTATCTTTATTTTCTGCGAGGCGAGTACGGGCGCGCGATCCAGATGCTTCGCGATGCCTCCGACAGCGCGGGCAAAGCAAGTGACGCTTATCAGCTAGCGCTGTGCAATCTCGACCTTTCTGAAATTTATCTTGAACTGAATCTTAGCGCCGAGGCTGGCGAGTTGGGACGGGCAGCGAACGAAGGCTTCCGGCAGTTGGGGTTTGGTTATGAAGGTGCGAAGGCACTCGCCTTCGCCGCCATCGCGGCCAGTCGCATGGGACAGGCATTCGAGAGTGTCAAGCTATTCGCGCAAGCGAAGCAGATGTTCGTCCAAGACAAGAACCTGGTGTGGCCTTCGCTGATCGATCTTTACGAAGCGCTGGTTCTTTTCAATGAAGGACGCTTGTTTGAGGCACGACGGCTGTGCGTGTCGGCCCATGAATTCTTTCGCGACTCAGCGATGCCCGGCAAGGCCGTGCTTGCAGAATTGCTGATGGCGCGAATCGCTCTCCGCATGAGCGACACCGGCACCGCGCATACACACTGCCAGAAAGCGCTTTCGGACTTGGCCAATCTGGATTCGCCCGTGCTCCTATATCAGGCCGAGTTTCTGATGGGTGAAATTTCGCGGGCTACGAGGAAAGATGAAGACGCCTACCGGTGCTATGGCCGCGCTCGGGAAGCTGTAGAACAGCTGCGCGGAAGTTTGCGGGGCGAAGAGCTGAAGCTCGCATTTTTCCAGAATAAATTAGAAGTTTACGAAAACCTGGTGGATTTGTGCCTCCGCCGACAGAACAGCGTGGAAGAGGCGTTTGGCTACATCGAGCAGGCAAAGTCCAGGACTCTGGCCGATCTTCTGAGTCATCCTATCCATGTGCCGTCGGCGAGCGACGCGGGACAAAGTGACCTAGTGCGCTCGATCCGCAACCTGCGCGAGGAGTTGAACTGGTATTACAACCTGATCGAACGGGAGCAATTGCGCCCCGAAGAGCGATCGCAGGAAAGAATTAAACAACTCGAGCAAGAGGCACGTCTTCGCGAGACCGACCTGATGCGGGCCATGCAGGAGGCCACAATTGCGGAGGCCCACGAAGCTGGCCTGGAAGTGGCCACGACCGTCTCGCTCGAGCAGATTCGCTCCGTACTTCCGGCCGATGCAACGCTGGTCGAATACTTCCGCGTGCAAGACCGATATCTAGCTTGCATCCTGACGCGAGACGAATTGCGAATCATTCCGGTAACATTGCAGCCGCGCATTCAGAAGCTGTTGCAATTGCTGCAATTCCAGATGTCGAAATTCCGTCTTGATCCGCATTATCTGGAGACGTTCAGCCAATCGTTGCTGGAGTCGACCCAGGCACATCTCAAGAACCTCTACCAGGAGCTGATTGCGCCGGTCCGTCATCAGCTCAACACGAAACATCTGGTCTTTGTACAGCACGGGCCGCTCCACTACGTTCCATTTCACGCTCTGCACGACGGGGAGTCGTACCTGATTGATAGTTTTTCGGTTTCGTACGCTCCGAGCGCCAGCATATACGCGTTGTGCCAGTCCAAGCCGGCGAACGCTACGGGAGATCCTCTGATCCTTGGGATTCCCGATGCGCAAACGCCTTCGATTCAAACCGAGGTGGATGCGCTGAGTGCGATGCTTCCCAACGCCAAGCTGTTTGTAGGCGAGCGGGCAACGGAGGAAGTGTTACGGCACCACGGTGGGAAGAGCCGGATTGTCCACATTGCAACGCATGGCTATTTCCGTCAAGACAATCCAATGTTCTCCTCGATTAGATTGGGGAACTCGCACTTAAGCCTCTACGACATTTACCACCTGCAATTGCCGGCGGAACTGATTGTCCTGAGCGGCTGTGCCACGGGACTGAACGTTGTTACTCCTGGGGATGAGCTGATTGGATTAATGCGTGGCCTGCTGCAGGCCGGAGCGCAGTCGCTGGTTCTCAGCCTCTGGGATGTCCACGACGAGAGCACGAAGGACTTCATGATCGCGTTCTACGCACGGCTACAGCGCGGGCAGTCGAAGGCTGCGTCCATGCAAGCGGCCATGATCGAGTTGCGAGAGCGCTATCCCCATCCTTACCACTGGGCTCCTTTCTCATTGGTAGGAAAGGGATAAGCGGCGCCCTAACATTTTTATTCATCACCTATATTTTTCGCTGGTCTGGTGTCCCTTATTCAATAGATCGAGAGGTCGTTATCGAATCCTCTCAATCGAGGTTAAGCATGGAGCACTTTTCGGAGCAAGCATGGGCTGATTTTGCGCGAGGATTTGATGTGCCTGGGAAAGCGCAGGGTATCAACGCCCATCTCACCGCCGGTTGTCTGGATTGCAAGGCCGTCTACGACTTCTGGGAACATCTGCAGGCGGTGGCACTGGCAGAGAGCGCATACGCTCCACCCGAAAACCTGGTGCGCATGGCTAAGTTCGAATTCACAGCCCGGCAGTCTGCAGCGAAGCCGAAGTTTGAGTCTGAGAATTGGAGCTTGGCCAGTCTGCTGTTTGACAGCTTTTCGCAGCCTCTGACGGCTGGCGTTCGCAGCAGCGCTGCGACCACCCGGCAAGTGGTTTATGAAGCGGAAGGACTGACTGTCGATTTGCGCTTCGACCCGATTGTGCCGTCCCGCAGGGTTTCTGCGGTGGGACAGATACTCGATAAGCGAGTTCCGCGCGAATCAGTAACGGGCGCAACCATCGTGGTCTGGGTCGAAGACGGGCAGCTGGTGGCGACCGCTGCAGCCAACGGGTTTGGAGAGTTTCAGCTCGAATTTGAGCCGCAGGAACACCTTCGTCTAACGGCGAGGGTAGGGCGCCGCAGAGTGCAGATCCCGCTCACGAACTTGAAGTAACATGCATCCCCTTACGAAAGGAACCGCAATTGGTTACTGGTAAGAGATTACGGGTGTAAGTGGCGGGTCGAGAGTCAGCACGTTAGACTCGCGAAACATCCCAAAACCGGACCCATTTTCGGAAAGGTAAGAAATTATGAAGGAACAGAAAGATCAGCGACGAAGGAATGGCATGGGGTGGCTGGCGTGCCTGGTTCTGGTAGTTGTCTCGGCATGTACGCCCGCGGCAGAAGCACAGACGAGACTCATCGTGACCGACTCGCTTGGCTTGCCGGGCATTAACTTAACCTGCCTCCTGATGGGTTGCAACGTGGTCCGCGGTCTTGGCGATCCGAACGGCCAGCTGTTCCTGGTGACGCTTCCGCCGATCCTGAATCCCGTCACCAAACTGTTGCAGATCAGTCTGCAACTCGGCGTCCTGTCGGTAGAAGTCGATCAGGTGGTGAGCCAGCAAGGGCCTGTGAGCACTGGCACGCCGTCATATATGACCGACGAAACGCCGGTGACTTACTATGGCACTACCGTCTGGCAAGGCTATCTGGTGCAAACAGGAAATCAACTGGTGCGAACCGGCCAGGCGCAAGCAGCGTTCAACGCTGCCGGCAATGGCGTCATTGTGGCCGATATCGATACCGGTGTGGATCCAACACATCCGGTGTTGCAGGGCGTGCTCTTCGACGGCTATGATTTCACGCGAAATGTGAGCGGCGGGTCCGAACTCGCCGACGTTAGCGGAGGTCCAACCACGAGCCAGAACAATGCCGAGGCATCGCCCACGGTCCTGGATCAGCGCACGGTTGCCGTTCTCGATCAGCGCACCGTCGCGGTCCTGGACGGTGGCTCTTACTCCGACTTTGGCCATGGCACCATGACCGCCGGCATCATCCACCTGGTAGCGCCGCAGGCAAAGATCATGCCGTTGAAGGCATTTAGCGCGAACGGGTCGGCCTACGATTCCGATATTCTTCGCGCAATTTATTACGCGGTAGCCAATGGAGCTCAAGTCATGAATATGAGCTGGAATTACTCCAGCTACTCGAGCGATCTCGCGCAGGCCATCAAATATGCGAACAGCAAGGGTGTGATCTCGGTCGCGTCAGCGGGTAATAGCGGAGAATACACCATGGTCTATCCTGGCGGCCTGCCGGGCGTGATCGACGTCGCCTCCACTTCTAACGAAGACTCGCAGTCGACCTTCACGAACTATGGTGTGCCGCCGGTGTTTATGGCTGCGCCGGGAGAAGGCGTCGTCACCACTTATCCGTGGGGCACGTATGCCGCCGGGTGGGGAACATCGTTCAGTACTCCGTTTGTCGCTGGTGCTGCAGCCTTGATGTTGGGCGCAAACAGCAACTGTCCGAACTGGACCGTTCCGGTCGGCCTGGCCAATGCCCACTACATTGGGGACATCAACCTCGGCTTTGGACGACTGGATACGTACCAGGCGATGCAGGCCTGCAATTTACTTCCTTAAGACACGGGGACAGGCCACGCATGGTGGGTGTCGACAATTCGGTGCTTGAGGTTTCGGGGCTGCTGTTGCGGGTCAAGGAGTTGGAGGAACAGCATCTGGCCTTCCGCAATTCGCTGGTCTGCGCGTTCAATCAGTTGCTCGACCTGAAAGACATCAGCACGGGAGTCCACAGCACGCGATTGGCCGAGTGGGCGCTTCGGGTTTCTCGCAAGATGAATATTCCCGAAGAGAGCTCATACCAGGTGGAAGTCGCCGCGCTGTTGCATGACATCGGCAAGGTGGGCGTCCCGGACGCTATCCTGAAAAAGAACGGACCCCTCACTGCGGGAGAACGAGCGATTATCAACCGCCACCCCGAATATAGCTGGTCGATTCTTCGTCTCTTCCCAGGCCTTGAAGAAGCGAGCCTCTATGCCTTGCACCACCACGAAAGCATAGATGGGAAGGGTTATCCGGCCGGCCTGGAGGGGACCGACATTCCTCTTGTTTCGCGAATTATCTGTGTCATTGACGCGTACGACGCCATGGTCTCTAACCGATGCTACCGGCCGGGTCTCGCGCACGAAGAAGCAGTTCGCCGTTTGCTGGAAAACAGCGGAACACAATTCGATTCCGAGGTGGTACAAACGTTCATCCCGATCGCGGAGCAGGAAACTGCCGACGTCTTCGCGGCAGCGGGAACAAGCCCGTCGGCGGCACTGTGAGACGGATTCTACTCGATATCCAGATCGAAACGCACAGACACATCGTCGCCGTCCGGCGTGAACCGGCTTAGGACAGCTTTGACGGAATCGCTGCCAGAAGATCGGCGGGCGACGCATTGTCTCCGAATGTCTGGCTGATGTGTATGTACAGATCGACGTTCCCGGGGCCGAAAACAAAGCTTCCACCCAATTGAAAGGGATTCTTGCCCAGGCGATGTTGCCGGTGCCCCGCGGCTTGGGCTCTAGACCGCGCAACTGAATTCTCCCGCCACAGCAGATGGGCCAGGGTTGCGCTGCGAAGACCGGCCGCACGATAGGCCAGCCGTTGTTCGTCGACCAGAAGCGGGAACGTGATTCCACTCTCTGCGTGGAAAGCCCGGGCGTACTGCAGATCGCCAAGACCGATTACGGCCAGCCGAGCACCTTTCTCCGTGAACGCCCGCTCGTGATCGCGCAACCGCGCAATGTGCTCGCGGCAGAAGATTCAACCATAGTGGCGAAGGAAGGTAACCACCACAGTTCCGCTCGCCCAAAGTGAGCCCAGTTGGACTGAACGTCCCTCAGCGTCGGACAAGACGACTCCGGCGAGTTGCCCACTAAGCGATGGCGGCATCGAGAACCATTCTGTAGGATATTGGCCTTACATGTCCAACCAGAAGTCGGGACCCGGTCAGTCTCTACGCTTGAGCGCTCCTACTTTTGTCGGATTTATAACCTGGTGGGAGAGAGTAAGATTTCCGAGAAACTCATCCGACTCACGGGTGAGATTAAAGAGCGCATCTCTCGCGCTCAGTCGCGGTTCATCCCAGCAGAAAGAGCGCAGGGGGACGCCATTCGGTGTATAGTGTGTGCGCGCGGTAACGACGAATGGAGATCCTCGATGAGAAGAGGCTTTATGAAAAAGCTTTCCCCGATCCTCCTGCTCTGGTGTGGCACAGCAATGTTTGCCCAAACGCCGAGCGGAGCAGCGAGTGCAGCCACCACGAATGAGGTCAACGTGACGCAGATCATGGGGTTCGAAGGCACGGCGAAGAACACGAAAGGGAAACTGTCCATTCAAGACACTGCATTGCAGTTTCAGAAAAGCGGAGACACTGCCGTGCAGGTCAGCCTCGCTTCCATTCAGGATGTCGTCCTCGGCGAAGAAAACCGGCAAGTCGGCGGCCTGCCGATGACACTTAGCAAAGCGGCAACGCCTTATGGCGGCGGGCGTGTGGTCAGCCTGTTTTCCCACAAGAAATACGACACTCTTACGCTGCAATACCTCGACAGCAATGGCGCGTTGCATGGAGCCATCTTCGAGCTCGTCAAAGGAGAAGCGGAGGGCTTCAGGAGCCAACTGATAGCCAAGGGTGCACGTGTGGTCCAGGCCGAAAACAAGGCCGCAAAACAAAATGCTCCGGAGATCTCAAGTGAAAGCAAATAGCAAGTACAGCGCATTAGCCGCGATTATCGTGATGGTTATTCTTGCGCTCCCCTACCGGCTCGCGGCAGACGCGAAATCCGCAGCCAACAAATCTTCTACCGCGCAATGGAGCGTGGAGGTGGACAAGATCAACCCCGGCGACGTCGACTTGGAGTCCGCCTTCCAGGTCGCGATTTACGAGAACCTGTTGGATGAGGTGGGCAAGACGAAGCGATTCAAACAGGTATTTCGCAGCGGTGACCGCAATGCTAAAGATGTTCCGGACTTGCTGCTGCTGAAAACAACAGTGCAGAAATATACGGCGGGCAGCGAAACCAAGCGTGCGGTCACCACGGTGAGTGGGGCCACCAAGTTAAACGTCCTCAGCCAGCTCTGTGCTCGAGACGGCAAAGTTGTTCTGGAACTCACGGTCGAGGGCGACGTCCACTTTTTCGGAAGTAACCTGCGAGCGACCCATAATCTCGCTCGCAATGTAGCCAAAAAGATCAAAGAATCAACGTTGCCGGATCCTTCGCCAGCGGCCTCGGAATCCACGGCCGCAGCGAGTGGCGCAGCATCCAACCCTGCCGCGAAACGACCATCGTTGCGGTAGTTTGCGGCCCGTGGCACGATCGCGTCCCTTCGCCGGCTGTTGGGCGCAGCCCCACGTTTGCTCCCCAACTCATCCTCTGCGCTCTCGGCGGCAGCGACCGCCATTTTCTGACCTCAGCCGGCGAAGAGTCTGGACGGTGGATGTGCGGTTCCTCAACTGACCCTAGACAGAACTTTCTGCGAGCGGCAGCCAAACCTGAAAGCGTGTATCGCCCGGTTGTGAGTTGACTTGAATGTTGCCGCGGTGTTTCTTCACGATGCGTTGCGTCGTGTCAAGGCCAAGTCCAGTTCCTTCTCCCACTCCCTTGGTGGTAAAGAAAGGTTCGAAAATGTGGGGCAGGACGTCAGGAGGAATCCCCGGGCCATTATCGCCAATCTCCACCAAAGCGCAATTGTCGTCGCGATAAGCGCGCACTCGAAGTTCACCTTCCCCACCCATTGCATCGACGGCGTTGTCGATGATGTTGGTCCATACCTGGTTAAGTTCACTGCCGAACGAGTTCACCAGGAGCGGAACCTTCTGATAATCGCGCTGGACGTTTACTCCCTGCTTGAGTTTGTGATTCATGATGACCAGTGTGTTCTCCAGGCTCTTGACGATATCGACGTTCTGCAAGGGCGACTGGTCCATGAAGGTGTATTCCTTGATCGCCCCGACTAACTCCGAGATCCGCGAGGTGCTGCTCTCAATCTGGTTGAGCAGATCGGCAATCTCCACAGAAGCCGAGATCCTCACCAACGCGGCACGCGCGGTACCAGCGTCCAGCGTCGTGAAAAGCTGTTCCAACGCTGCGGGCTTTACATTCTTTCGCGCGAGATCGGCAGCTAGTTGCCACAGATCGTTCTGACCGTGATTCCGAAACAAAGAGTCAATCTGATCCTCCAGAGCGCTGGCCGCGAGGGCGTCGGGCGGAGGCGCGTCACCCTGGGTAAATGAGGCCTCCATTTTTTCAATCTCGGATTTCTGCGCCAAAGAGAGATCGCGCCTTCCCAGATCGTGACTCGCGTTGCGGATTTTAATCAGAAGATCGCGCAGCTGACCGGCGGCGCGTTTTGCGGCAGAGGCAGGATTGTTAAGTTCATGAGCAAGACCCGCCGAAAGCTTGCCCAGAGCGGAAAGCCGGTCCCGCTGTTGTTCGAACCGGGTGGCTTCGCGGACCCTGTCGGACATCAGGCCCACGAGGCGCTTCGTAAGCTCCGGCATTTTCTGCACGAGTTCCGGAAAGCGTGTCGCGGGAAATCGCAGGAGGTGACTGTCGGCAATGGCGCGGCCACTGACGGAAAAACTTTTCATCCTTGAGAAAGGGAGCACGCCGGTCACTTCACCCGCATCTATGGGAATCACGACCATTTCGCCGGACAATTCGCCTCGGAGCTCTAGTTGTCCTTCGAGGACGACAGACATCGTGTCCGCAGGATCGCCCTGACGTGCGTAGTATTCCCCGGCCTTGAGTTGCAGATCTTGGGATTGGCTGAGGAACCATGAGATCTGATCGTCGGGCAGATCCACGAAGACGGGCACACGCCGCAGTAGTTCAGATAATTCGGTCATTTACACCTTGCTTAAGTATTGATGAATGAATTGAACAGCCACAGATCCCTCGCCAACCCCGGAGGCCACACGTTTGACGGAGCCATGCCGCACGTCACCAACGGCAAAAATGCCCGGCACATTCGTCTCCAGAAGAAACGGATCGCGGTCGAGTGCCCAGCCCCTGGGACGTTCTCCGCCTTGCATCACATCGGGGCCGGTCAAAAGAAATCCGCGCTCGTCGCGCTCGACCATGCCTGCCAACCAATCCGTCCGCGGCAGAGCTCCAATAAAAATGAACATGGCACTGGCCGGCACTCGCTCCAGTTTGCTTGTGTCGGAGCAGAGGACGGAAATCTCCTCGAGATGCGTTTCACCGTGCACCTCGGTCACGCTGGCGTGACTCCACAATTGGATGTTGGAGGTCTCTTTGATCTGGTCAATCAGATATTTCGACATGGTGGCGTCGAGCGAGGTTCCGCGCACCAGGATCACGACGCGTTCCGCATACCTGGAGAAATTCATCGCCGCTTGTCCGGCGGAATTCGCGCCGCCCACAACGTAGACGATTTCTCCCTTGCAGGACAAAGCCTCTGAAGCGCCGCCGCCGTAGTAGACGCCCGCACCCTGCAACCGGTCGATTCCCGGAGCCTCCAAACGCCGCCACTGGACGCCCGTCGCAATCATCAAGGCGTGACAGGAAATTTCGTGGCCGTCGACCATTTTGATGATCCGGTACGATCCTTCCGTTCGTACGCCGACAGCTTCCTGCGGGGACAGTATCTCGACACCAAACCGCAGGGCTTGCGTCACCCCGCGGCGCGCGAGATCGCCTCCGCTGAGACCGCTGGGAAACCCGAGATAGTTCTCAATACGCGAACTCATTCCAGCCTGGCCGCCGGGCGCTTCCCGCTCGACCATTACCGTGTGCAAACCCTCGGAAGCGCCATAAACAGCCGCCGCCAAGCCGGCCGGGCCGCCGCCTACAATTGCCAGATCGTAGAAGGTGGTTTGCGCCCGCGTACGCAACCCGACCTTCTGCGCCACGTCCGCAGGTACGCCTTCGAACAGCTTCGTCCCGTCGGGAAAAAGAACGACGGGGAGATTGGCCGCCTCTGAACCCAGGGTTTCGAGAATCAGTTTGGTTTCCGGATCATTGGCCGAGTACTCCACGTCGACCCACTGATAAGGAACGCGATTGCGCGCGAGAAAATCACGGAGCTCGTAACATCGCGGCGACCATCGCGTCCCCAAAACCCTGATTCCGTCGTAAGCCGGCCTATACGAAGCTCGCCAATCATCGAGCAGGTCGTTGAGCTGCGGATAGAGATGCTCGGTCGGAGGGTCCCACGGCTTCATGAAAAAGTAGTCGAGGCCCGCCTGATTGATGGCGCTGATCGCCGCGTTGGTATCGGCATAGGCCGTGAGCAGCGCGCGTTTCGCGTCTGGAAAAATCTGCTTCGCGTGCTGCAGAAACCCGACACCATCCATGCGCGGCATGCGCTGGTCGGCAAGCAGGAGCGCCACACTGTCGTTGCGAACCTTAAGTTCTTTGAGAATGTCGAGCGCCGCTTCGGGAGCGTCGCTGCTCATCACGCGATAGTCTGCGCCGTACTGCGAACGCAAATCCCTCTCAATGGCACGCAAGACATCGGGATCGTCGTCCACGCTAAGTAGTATGGGCTTTGCCATGACGCCTGTAGCTCTTCCAAATAATAGGTAGCAGATGCAGAGACTCTGTCGAACCAGAACTACATTGAGTCAATCCAGAAGATTCGTTCTGGTTGTATGAATGCTTAGTTATTAAGCGGCCAGTTCGCCGGCTTCGATCTCGTCCACGTAACACCAGACCCAGGACTCCCCGCCCTCGATGGAACGGATAAGAGGATGCTGCGTTTTGTGGAAATGCTTGGTCGCGTGTTTGTTCTTGGATGAGTCGCAGCAACCGACATGTCCGCAGATGAGGCACAGGCGCAAGTGAACCCACGAATCGCCGAGTTTGACGCACTCGGGACACACGTGCGTGGTGGTGGTCCTGATTTTTGTCTGGTCCAGGTGAGTGCATTCTGTAGGCATCGGTTCTCCTCCACGGTTCAGCTGGCGTAACGGTCCTGCAGGTGCAACGTGCTCGGCAATGCTATACGATTTCAGTGGGCGACAAGCAGGTTTTCCGCAAACGGCCACTGATCGTCGATCCACTGGGCTTCGCAGCGGAAACCGGCATCTCTCGCGATCTGCGGTATCTCTTCCGCCGAATATTTGTGGCTGCTCTCTGTCCAGATCGTTTCGCCTTCAAGGAACTCGACCTCGATGTCAGCCGCCGCAATCGTCACCGTCTGCCTTTGCTTTGAGCGCAGGTGCATCTCGACACTCCGCGAATCCTCGTTGATCTTTGCCACGTGGGCAAATTGCCTCAAGTCAAAGTTGGCGTTCAGTTCGCGGTTGATGCGCGCAAGCAGGTTTAGGTCAAACGCAGCGGTCACGCCGAGATCATCGTCGTAGGCCTGAAGCAGCCGAGTACCGGGCTTTTCCAGGTCCGTCCCGAGCAGGAGCGAATCAGCGGGCTCGAGAATTCGCCGTACCTCAGCCAGAAACTTCACGCCAGCGGAGCGATCGAAATTCCCTATGGTGCTGCCGAGGAATAATACCAGTAAGTGCTGGTCGCTCTTGCGCCGCGCAGCGACTTCCAGCAAGCCATCAAGATACTCGCGTTCAAAGCCGACAATGCTGACCGACTCGATGTCTCGAAGTTCCTGCTCGCACCGGGCTAAAGCCGAAGGAGAGATTTCTACAGGATAGTAAAATGTGCGCTGGCGTCGAGAAAGCGCCTCAAGCAGCCAGCGAGTTTTTATGCCGCTGCCGCTGCCAAGTTCAGCGACGGCGACCGGTCCGGCGAGACGGTCTACGATCTCGTGCGAGTGTCGGCGCAGCAAGCGCTCGTCAGCGCGGGTGAGACCGTACTGCGGCAGGTGGCTGATGGCTTCAAAGAGGGCCGACCCCAGTTCGTCGTAAAGATATTTGGATGGAAGTTCTTTCTGTCCCGGCCGTGTGAGGCCGGCGCGAACGTCAGCGGCAAATTCGTAGGTGGCATTTGTGGTTATTGCATGGACGAGCATTTCCGACTCCTTACCGATCCGATTTCTTGCACTAGCGGCTGACGCAACGGAACCCCGCGTATACGTACTGGTAATGCGCCTGGAACCAATTGCGAAAGCTGGGCCGCAGCATTGACGCGGCGGTGCGCGCCGAGCCGCCTTTCATGACGAAGTGCCTGCCATCAAAAAAATCTGCCGAATATCCGCGATAAAACGGAAACGGCTGGAACCCGTTAAATGGAGCGAACATAGTGGATGTCCACTCCCAGCCATTCCCCAACATGCCTTGCGCTCCAAAAGCGCTTTGGCCTTGCGGAGATGCATTTACGGGCGTGGGGTTCCAACGGTCGAAATCAAAATTGCCGAACCGTGAATCGGGTGTTTCGTGGCCCCACGGGTAATACCGTTCTTCACCGTTTAGCGAGCCGTAAGCAGCGCGATGCCACTCCGCTTCTGTAGGAAGCGACTTTCCTACCGAGCGAGCATACGCGTTGGCCTCGGCATGGCTCAGATAGACCGGCCAGTCGAGAGGCAACGCAGTCTCTTCGAACATCGTGCGATAGATCCATCCATTGCGCGTGTGCCGCCAGAACACAGGATGCGACACAGCGTGAGCTGTCTTCCATTCCCAGTCCTCGTCGCTCCAGAAAACTCTCGTTTCATAGCCGCCTGCAGTCATGAACTCCAAATACTGCCGGTTCGTCACCATGTATTGGTCGATTTCAAACGCGGGAAGTTGCGCGGTGTGCGCCTCGAACTCATTGTCCCACCCAAAACTACCGGGGGGAAGGCCCAGCGTCGCCGTGCCGGACGGAATCTCAATCATTCGATGATTAACGGGCGGAGTGACGAGACTCAGCGGATCCGTTTGTCGAATCTTCCAGTCTAGCGGCAACTGGTGCAGCATGTAGGNNTAGGGTTTCCGCATGCATCAAGCGATGTTCAATGGCAACGTTGAGTAATGTCTCCGGCGGAAAGCCGTCTCGTGTTTTGGCGCTCCATCCCGGCGTTCCTTGGTTCAACCGTTGGTCTAGCGCGGCCCTGATTTCCTTCACGTAATCGCGCACGGCATCGATTGAAGGCCAGTCCGATGGACGGTCTGTTGGCAATCCGCCCCCCACCGGGTCAATTCCGAAAGCAAACAATCGATCAAATTCGGTATGGAAGCTCTGCAAGCCAAAGGCATGCTCGTGCAGTAGGTTCCAGTCAAATGCCTCGAGGTGTCCGACATAAAAAATGATGCGGTGACGCTCTGGAATCGGACGTTCGTAGATCGAGTCAGGTCGAACCACGTCAAAGAGGTCATCACTGCGCCGGCGAGCATCGGAGAGTCGCGCCAGCAGAGAGTGTCGAACCTCCACATCAGCTTCAGCAGTGAGCATCTGGACCTCCAATTCACGGATTGGACGATGCGGCGGAAAAATCCACGAGCGAGAACACGCGACCCACGCGCGCCAATTCTCTTTAACGCGACAAGTGCTACCTCATTGACTTCTGCTTAGATGACAGCTTGTGGCGCAAGGTCGCACATCAAAATGCTTTTCTATCAATACCCACGAACGGCATCAGAACGTCAGACGCAGCGCCACCTGCCCAATTCGAGGCGTGGCGCCACGGAAAGTCCCGGTGGTCGTGATTTGGCCGAAAGTTGGAGCGTAAATGTTGGCCGCGTTATCGGCAAGCGTCGGCTGCGCGAACTCAGGATGATTCAGTGCATTGAAGAATTCGGCGCGAAATTCCAGCTTGTAACGCTCCGTGATGGCAGTAGTTTTGGCAAGGGCGATGTCGAGATTGGTCAAGGTCGGCCCGCGCAGCACATTGCGGCCTAATCCATACGTCCGATCAGCCGGATTATTGACGGGATCGAGTTGCGGGAAACAGGGATTGGGAAACCCTCCGTCGTAGTAAGAATTGTTCTCTAGGGGTACGTCAGAAAAACTGTTGGGGTCAAAGATAAAGTTGCCTGTGATTCCTTGCGCGCTGACCGTAACCTGACATCCACCGGATGCGTTGACGCCGTAGGTCACAGGATAGATCGTTCGCACCTTTGCAGGGTTGAATGTTCTGATCGGCTCGACCACTGCGGCATGGGTAAGTACCGGATCTCCCGCTCCCGATGTGCCCGGGTTCGCAGGGTCGTAAGCATCGGGCAGTTGCGCGGGAATGTCGAAAGGAAAACCCGTTCGATAGGTGAAGATCGGATACAGGCTCCAGCCCTGCGTAAGCCGCTTCGGCCCATTGCCCCACGCGCGATCAATCGGCAGGTCCCATCCTCCGCTGAGTGTAATGCGATGGCGCACGTCACTGTCGCCTGAAGCGTAAAAGAGCTTCGAGTTGTAGGCGGGCACTTGCGCATTGCGCTGCGCGAAACCTGAGGCGTTATCGAGATTATGGCCATACGTATAGGCCAAGGTGTAATACACCGTTCCCAATCGTGAGCCCTTGGGTTGCCGCGTTAAGCTCGCTTCGAATGCGTTGTAGTTGGCGTTAGAGACATTCTGAAATTCAGGAAGCGGGCCGTAGCAGATCACATCCTGCACTGTCCCACAGTTGCCGCTAGCGCTATTGAGCCGGCGATTCGTTGTGCCGAGCACCGTCGGATTGAAGTCTCGCAGCGACGTCAGACCGTGCCCCGTGCTGCCGACGTAGTTGGCTTCCAGCACGGTATCGGCGATCAGATTGCGCTGCAGGCTCAGGTTGTATTGGTAAACGTACGGCGTGCGCAGGTGTGGATCGACGATAAAAACAGCTCCGCTGCTGTTGATCGGCAGAAACTGCCCGAAGTCGACATTGGAAGCCGGCGGCTTCGAGGGAAATGGATTCGGCACACCCAAACTGACGCAATCGTCTTCCGCATTAAAATTGCACGCATTCTGATACGGCTGACTCATATACGTCAGCGGCCCGGTCTGGTCTGCGACGGTGTTGAAATAGAGTCCGGGCTCGGCGTAGAACGGCACCTCACCGTTGAACTGCAAGTTGTCTTCGCCTTTCAGGATGTCATAGAAAATTCCGACGCCTCCGCGCAGGCTGGTCTTGCCGCTTCCAGTTGGATCCCACGCAAAACCGAAACGCGGGGCAAAATTTTTCTTGTCGGGAAAGTTCACTCCGAGCGGAGCGCCGGGATCGCCGGGAAACACTAATCCCGGAGGTGCGTTGACAAATCGGTGTGATTGCAGCCCCGGAATCACCGAGAAACTGCGGCCTTCCGTATCGCGCTTGGGGGTATTGTATTCGTAGCGCAGACCCACGGTGAATACAAGGTTCTTGCGCGCGTGCCATTCGTCCTGGCCGAATAAGTACGTGCTCTTGCTGCGAATGTTGGAAGCGGCATTCGGGCCTTGATAGAACGCGTCCGGAGCGCCGATAAGAAAATCGGCATAATCGTTTCCCGTGGCTACGTCGAAGACCGAATAGTAATCAAACTCGCCGTTCACGTAATAGGCGTAGATCAGATTTTCCTGATACGGCGAGAATCCAGCGCCAAACTTCCAGTTGTGTTTTCCCCGCGTCCACGAAAGCGCGTCCGTCCACGAGAACGTATTTTCGATGAAGTGCGTCGGCCCCTGTTCGCTGTTGCCAAGGAACATTCCGGTGTCGAAGTAGATGTTAGTCGGCCCTGTCCACAGGTCGGGAGTCACTCCTACCACGCCCAATGCTTGTCCGGTCGGCAGATTTTTTCCCGGTTCATCGTGCAGAAAGTTCGTGCGGTGCGTGACGAAATGAAATTCGTTGAGAATGGTCGGCGAAATGATCCGCGTGTATCCGAGATTTACGAAGTAATAATCCTTGCTGTTGGTACTGGGAAAACCGGGAACGCTGGCAAAT
>PMSZ01000164.1 GCA_003168235.1 Acidobacteriaceae bacterium | reverse complement strand
AGCGCATTGTAACCGATTTGGCGAACCGCGCCCGTTTGTTGTAAACTTGGAGTTTAGTCCACAAGCTCCGACGCATTCAGTGTGTCCTGGCGCAAGACTCAGAGGTTTATCCATGCACGCAATTATCGAGACTGGCGGAAAACAGTACCGGGTGGCCCCCGGCGATGTGGTCCGCGTGGAGAAGCTGGCAGGCGAGGTCGGCTCCGAAATCGAACTGCCGCTACGGGCGGTGTTCAAGGGTGAGGGAGAACTGGTCGTGGGCGGCGATCTGGGCCAAGCCACGGTTAAGGGCACCATCGTAGCCAACGGCCGCGGCGAGAAGATCCTGGTCTTCAAGTTCAAGCGCAAAAAGCAGTACAAGCGCACGCAGGGCCACCGGCAGGATTATACGGAGGTACGCGTCCGCGACATCGTTGTCTAACTGACAACGTCCAGGACCATTCGTTATGGCACATAAAAAAGGTTTAGGCAGTTCCAAGAACGGGCGCGACTCCAACGCGCAGCGGTTGGGGTTCAAGGCATTCGGCGGGCAGATGATTTCCGGCGGATCGATCATTGTCAGGCAGCGCGGCACACCCATCAAGCCGGGCGAGAATGTGGGCTGGGGCAAGGACGATACGTTGTTTGCCACCATTACGGGCGTCGTCGAATTTAAAGACCGCGGCGCGCGGGGCAAGTTCGTCAGTGTAAAAGCCGTCAGCTAGTTGTAAGAGCCGTTAGCTAATCCGGATCGTTTTCAATTAAGGAGCCGGGCCGCTGGTCGTACCCGATAGGCAGTTCCCTCTTGTTCATCGACGAAGTAAAAATCTACGTAAAAGCAGGCGACGGCGGTAACGGCTGCATGGCGTTCCGGCGGGAGAAGTTTGTTCCGCGGGGCGGGCCTTCGGGTGGCGATGGCGGGCACGGCGGCGACGTTGTCATGGAATCGAGCGAGCAGCACAATACGCTGGTGCATTTCCGGTTCAATCCTGAATACAAGGCGGAGCGCGGACGGCACGGCGAGGGCGACAAAAAGACCGGGCGCGACGGCGAAGGCATTGTGCTGAAAGTTCCGGTAGGGACGATCGTTTACGACGAGGACACGGGCGGAGTGGTGCATGATTTTTCGCGTGCCGATGAAAAGGTGGTGATTGCGCGCGGCGGACGCGGCGGGCGGGGGAACGCGCAGTTTGCGACTTCGACGCATCAGGCTCCGCGGGAGCACGAAGATGGGCGTCCGGGGGAAGAACGGAATTTTCGGCTGGAGTTGAAGCTGCTGGCCGATGTGGGGCTGGTGGGGTATCCGAATGTGGGGAAGTCGACGTTGATATCGGTAATTTCGGCGGCGCGGCCGAAGGTGGCGGATTATCCGTTTACCACGCTGGAGCCGAATCTTGGCGTGGTGCTGGTGGGTGACAAGGGGCGCGAAGAGAGTTTCGTGGTGGCTGACATTCCGGGGCTGATTGAGGGCGCGCATACGGGATCGGGACTGGGCACGCAGTTTCTGCGGCACATCGAGCGCACGCGATTGCTGGTGCACATGGTGGATGTGTCGGATGGCAGCGGGCGTCCGGATGTGGTGAAGGATGTTGAGGTGATTCTGGGCGAGCTGGCGAGTTTTGGCGCGGGGCTGGAGAAGAAGCCTACTTTGATGGTCGCGTCGAAGATTGATGTGGCGAATCCGGAGAAGCTGAAGAAGCTGAAGGCCTGGGCCACGAGGAAGAAGATGAAGCTGTATCCGATATCGGCGGTGACGGGCGAGGGGATTGAGAAGCTGAAGTTTGCCATGGCGGAGGGAGTGGAGAAGGTACGGAAAAAGCTGGCGGCGGAACACGCGGAAGAAGCGACGAGCTCACGGTTTGGGGATTAGATTGGAAAGTGGATCTATGCGTGGGGTTATTAGAGTAATCGGGACTTATCGCCGGTCATCAGCGGTCCGGGCCATCCTCGAATCCTGAGTCGGGCTACTCGATGCGTGCAGCAAGAGTGATTTGGATGTGTTCCAACATAAACCGCTCGTCGCTTTTGCCGAGTAGACGACCAATCCTCGGCAGCACGGTTCCGAACAGCACCAGCGCCGGAGGTACTATCAGCCCAACCCACCGGTCGCCGCGCATGTAATTGCTACCAGTAATCACGTCACTCAATGTCCCGACAAAAATGGGCGTGCCCACCAACACAGCGAAGCCAAGCCAAATTCGCATGAAGTATCTCGCCCAACGCGGATAATCGAAGTAGCCTTCAATTCGGGTTCCACCCAGTTCAGGCGCAAATCGACCAAAGAACCGCCCAGCGAAGTCATTCCGGTAATACTTGCGCTTCTGCACTTGGAACGTATTCTCGCCAACCTCTCCCAGAAGCGGAAGTTTGCCTTTGTAGCCGGAGAGGGAGAACAACGTCCATCGCTGTTCGTCAATCGAACGCCGCAACGCGTCAGCGACTGCATTCGGAGTAAGGGTGGAATGAAGGACGAAGGCGTTTCGACTCATAACCGAACAGTCTATCCAACTTGCCGCTCGGAGTCCCTTGTTGGCGAAATCACGCGATACACTCATTGAGAATTGGCTGCGGCGCGGTGGAGATGGGGGCGGCGGTGGTCCCCACCCTAACGTCGCAAAAGGCGCGACGTTNNGAGGGCTCGCAGCCTTAGTGGTATGCTCGCGGCATTGCAGTGGGGGTTTTATGCCGCATGGGCCCTTCCTCCTGTTCACCCGTTTCCTTACAATCCTGATCCTGACAATAGCGCTAGCTGCGGGCCCAACAATGGCGGCTACGGCGAAGATCCTGTACACATTCCAGGGACGTGACGATGGCGGCCGGCCATGGGCGACGCTGCTGCTCGATGAAAAAACGGGCACGCTCTACGGCACCACGGAAGTCGGCGGCGTTAAGCTGTGCGGGAACGATTTTGACTTCGATTGCGGAACCATCTTTTCGCTCACGCCATCACCTAATGGCTGGACGGAGACGGTTTTGTATAGCTTTCAGGGAGGCAATGATGGGGTCAATCCGCGGGCGCCGTTGGTCCCGCGGCCGGACGGATACTGGTATAGCACGACCGCGAGCGGGGGCGGGGTGCAACAGAACGGCACGGTGTTTCGAATCCAGCCAGGCACCTGGGAAGAAGAAGTTCTCTTCAGTTTTGTTGACGAGGACGGCTACTACCCGCAGGGGAAAATCGCGTTTGACAGCAGCGGAAATCTGTATGGCATCACGACGAATGGCGGATCAGGTTATTCGGGCGTCGCCTATGAGTTGATTCCCAACCCCTCCGGGTCATGGACTGAAAATGTTTTGTATGGGAATGTCGGGCTTCCCTATGCAGGCGTCGTGATCGATCCGCTGGGCAATGTCTATGGCACCAGCGACGCGAACGGAATCTATAACGAAGGCAACGTCTTTGAGCTCTCGCCGGGAAAGTCGGGTTGGCAGTTCACGAATATTTATTCGTTCCAAATTGCGTGCGGCATCGATTGCGGCGGGTCTCAGCCGGGCGATTTAACCCTGACCAAGAGTGGAAAGCTCTTCGGGTTCGCCGGTGACGCGGGAATTCCAGCCTGTGGCAATGATCAAGGCTGTGGGACGATATTCGAAATGATCAACAACGGAGGAACCTGGCAGGAGAAAACGCTCTACCAGTTTCAGAACATCGCCGATGGATGGGGCCCGGGTTATGGTGCTCCGGCGTTGGACAGCGCGGGGAACATTTATGGCATGACGGGAGCCGGTGGCCAGTACGGGTTTGGAACGGTATTCAAGCTCTCGCACGGGAAAAGCGGCTGGACGAAAACTACGCTTTACGACTTTCCGGGTGGCGCGGGGGGATGGCAACCATACGGGGGAGTGGTCGTGGACAAGCATGGCAACATCTTTGGAGCGACTTACTACGGCGGAAAGACCGGCGGGAAAACTTGCAAGAAACAGGGCTGCGGCGTCGTGTTTGAGATCATGCCTTAGACGATTATCTTCCCGCCTGTTGCTGCGGCTAACGATGCGCTGGGTCTCGAAGGCAAATATCCATTCAACCAACTATTGCACTCGTTTGAGGTCCATTATCCAATCCGTTTCCCACGTTTTACCACCGTCGGTTGATTCTGCCTGCTCCCAGTGACCTGAGGTGGGTGTGATCTCGGACCATAGGAGCCGTGTGCGGACTGGTTTCCCGTCTTCGGTATCGTCGTTCGCATAGAACGTTCCTACGCCATTGTGGAAGCTGCCTCTCACCGGCGGATCCATCGGACCAAGTGGCGTCCTGCTGTCCATCCACCAGATCGACCACTGCCCCGTCTTGGCGTCGAACGATCGGGGAGCTACGCCGCGGTAAGTGCCGCCCGGAACTTCGAACACGGTGTCGTCGACATTAGCGTAGCCACCCATCAGCGGCTGGCAGAATAATGTCCCTTCGAATTCGATCCACTCGTGACTGTTGACGAGGCGATGCTTCAGCTTTCGATGATGGACTTGCCAGCGTCCGAATAAAAAATCGAAGTCATGCAGTCCCGGCACCGCACTTTCTGCATGACCTATCTCTGCTCCCGAACCTGGGGAGGACTGCGCCAGAGTGAGCCCTGACGACGCCAGGCCTATCCCCAAGCACAAGATCACAGTAATGTGCCAACGTATTTCCACGTATGACTCCTCTTCGTACCGAAATACCGCAGGCCCCAGTTTAGCGCATGGCTGAAAAGCGATCAGGGGATTGCGCTCATTGAGAGTTGGCTGCGGCGCGGTGGAGATGGGGGCGGCGGTGGTTCCCACCCTAACGCAGAGTGAGCGGAAGGACGGGGCACGTCGCGCTCGGCACCCGATTGATCGCGGATTGTGGTCGCGTCTGGATTGTGCTCGCCCTTAGTTAGGTGAACTGCGCGCGGCTGCCGAGCTTCGCTCCGGCTGGGCAGGTGGGGGCACTTGCCCCTACGTGAACCGAGGACCCGTCACCATGCGGGGCGTGCTAGAATTTCCACAGCTTTTGACCCTTTGCCATCCTGGACCCGGTTTTGATCGAGCATTCGATTCAACTTGCACCCTCGATACTTGCGGCTGACTTTGCCCATCTTGCGGATGCGGTGGAGCGGGCTACGGAGGGCGGGGCCAGCGTGATCCATGTGGATGTCATGGATGGGCATTTTGTGCCGAATCTGACGATTGGGCCTCCGGTGGTGAAATCTTTGCGGCGGGCAACCCGGCTTCCGCTGGATTGCCATCTGATGATAGATAACCCCGACCAATACATTGTCGATTTTGCCGAGGCGGGAGCGGACTGGATTTCGGTGCATCAGGAAGTTTGCCCGCATTTGAACCGGACGCTGACCCATATTAAGGACCACGGATGCCGGGCGGGAGTGGTGATTAATCCGGCGACTCCGGTGGAAACGCTGAGCGAAGTGCTGGACATGGTGGATTATGTGCTGGTGATGAGCGTGAATCCGGGGTTTGGGGGACAGAAGTTTATCCCGGGAACGCTGCATAAGATGAGGAAGCTGGCGGAGATTCGCGCGGCGCGGGGGTATGCGTTCCGCATCGAAGTGGATGGCGGC
>PMSZ01000393.1 GCA_003168235.1 Acidobacteriaceae bacterium | reverse complement strand
CTGATGCTCGATTGCAGCCACAGCATGATTCTCTACGGCGAAGATCGCTTCACCCCCGCCAAGCGCGTAGCTCTCGCGCTTTCGCACCTGATCCGCACGCAATACCCTGGCGACACGCTGAACCTGGTGCTCTTTCACGACTCGGCGGAAGAAGTGCCGGTCTCGCAGATTGCGCGGGTCAAGGTTGGGCCTCATTACACCAACACGCGCGAAGGACTACGCCTGGCGCAGCGGATTTTGCAGCGCCAGCGCAAGGAGATGCGGCAGATCGTCATGATCACCGACGGCAAACCCTCCGCCCTCACGCTTGAGGATGGACGGATTTACAAGAACGCGTTCGGCCTCGATCCGCTGGTCGTCAGCCAGACGCTGGAAGAAGTTTCGAAGTGCAAGCGAGCCGGCGTACTCATTAACACCTTCATGCTCGCTTCAGATTATGGCTTGGTACAATTCGTACAGAAAGTTACGGAGATGTGCCGCGGGAAGGCATACTTCACCACGCCGTACACGCTGGGGCAGTATTTGCTGATGGATTACATGTCGCGGAAGACAAAGACGATTCACTAGAGCCAGGCACGGAGATCGGATTACAGAAGTAATCACCCATCTGTCCGGGGAGTACGGCTTCACGGTAAGATGGATGCAAGAGCATCCGTCGGAGACCTTATGAAACGAATTGCTACGTTGATGCTGGTGATGGTATTCGCCCTGGTTGGCACGATGGCGGCCAAACCGCAGCGCATCAGTCCGCAGGAAAACGCGCGCCAGTCAAAGAAGGACATCAAGAAGCACCAGAAGATGTTGAACAAGGCGAATAAGAAACAGGCCAAAGCCATGAGGAAAGCGGCGAAAGCGCAACGGAAGCAGACGCAGAAGGCGAACCGCCAGAATAAGCATCGGTAGCAGGCGCGTTCGCGGGCCTGTTTCCCCAGAGCTTTATACAAACAGAACCTTAAAGGCCGCTGACCCGTCGATTCATCACAAATCCACAGTGACGGGGCGCACATCCAACCGTTCCGAGAACCGCTAATCTGGTTCCACTCCCAGGACCTCTCCCGGTCCCGTTCCCTCCAGGAAGAGACTGGCTATGCGTGTATCTGGAAGGATGCTGGTTATCGCACTCCTCTACTTGTCGAACGTATCCTTGTTTCTCGCCGCTGCCCAGCAAGCGGACGAAATCGTGGCCGCTCGGGTTCTCGGTCCGCAATGGAAACAGGTCTCGCGCCGTGCCGGCATGATCTTCGCCGGAACATTGCTCTCGACCGCGTCGCAAGGTGACGCGACCGGGTCCGCCGGCGCGGTTCCGGGGCCGATTCCGACCATCCAGTTGACTTTTCGCGTAGATAAAGCGATAGCCGGAGTTGAGCCGGGTCGAACTGTGACCATCCTGGAGTGGGCAGGAGCATGGAACATGCAGCGTCCCATGACGCAGGGCGAGCACATTTTGCTCTTCTTATATCCGCCCAGCCGGTTGGGACTTACGAGCCCGGTGGCTGGTTCCCGAGGTCAGATCGCCCTCGATCAGACTGGCGAGAACCTGTCGCATACAGTGTTCGAGCCCGCGGCGTTCGAGCCCGCGTCGGGGATTGCTTCGCGAAGTGGACCGGCGGTGAAGTCTCAACTTACGGCCACGGGCGCGCCCGGCACTGTTTCGCACGCCACTGTTTCACCCGTCAGTGTCCCTCCGGTCAGCGTCGCGCAACTAAAGCGAGCTATCCGCAGCGCCAGAAGCGAACAGGGGCGACCATGATCCGACAAATTATTCGCCGGCGAATTCTGATGGCTGCGGCTCTTCTGGGTTGCGGCGCGGTTGTCTGCCGTGCGGGAGGCCCGGCATTTGTGGCAGGCTCGGGCTACAATTCCGGAGTCGAAGGCCAACCCCTGATCTGGGCGAACGGCTCGGTAACCTACTTCACCGACCAGGGGAACCTCAGCCCTATTCTCTCCAACACGCAGGGCAATGCTTTTGTAGCGACCGCTTTCAGTGCATGGACCGGCATCTCGGGTACGACGCTCAATGTTTCGTGGGGCGGGCAACTGGCCGAAGACGTCAACGGCAGCAATATCGAGACCAACGGCTTTGGTGTGGTCACCGCCCCCGCCGACATTACTGCGTCAGCCACCGGTACTCCGGTGGGGATTGTTTACGATTACGACGGAACGGTGACGGATGCCATACTCGGCGAAGGAGCTGGTGACGCCGACGAATGTTTTGTCGACGCGGTCTATGGTGGTCCTGACAACTTTGCCGCGAGCGGGAATATTGTGCATTCCCTGGTGGTGATCAATGGAGTTTGCGCGACCACGAACGCGCAGCTGGCCGACGTTCAATATCGCCTGGTGCGCGTTCTGGGGCGCACTTTGGGGTTGGGATGGTCGCAAGCCGACGTAAATGTCCTGACCGGCAATCCGCCTCCAACCCAAGCCGATTATCAGGGTTTCCCGGTGATGCACTTTATCGATCCGATTTCATGCGTGCCCATCAGCGTGTGTTATCCCGACGCGGCTGTTCCCAAGATGGACGATGCCGATTCGCTCACGCGGTTGTATCCCGGCAATGGCACTCCGCAACCCGCGGGCAGGATCTACGGCAATGTTTATTTCACGAGCGCATCCGGGAACGCCGCGCAGGCGATGCAGGGCGTCAACGTGGTGGCGCGACTGATGGTTTCGGGCCAAGCTTCGCGGCAGTATGTCGCGACTTCCGTTTCCGGATTCCTGTTCTGCGGCAACGCCGGCAACATTATCGATGGATATATAGCGCCGAATGGACTTCCCTACTCTCAATGGGGATCCGACAATACCTCGCTCGAAGGCTCGTTCGATCTTGGCGAATTGATGATTCCCACCGGGCAAGGTACGGCGCAGTACCAGATCAGCGTGGAGGGCCTCGATCCTGTCTGGTCGTTCGGAGTTGAGCCGTATGGTCCGTATCAGGTGACGCCATCGGGGAATTTCGCGCCGGTTGTGGTCACGGTGTCGAACGGATCGGATACGGAGCAGAACCTCCTGATGGTGCAGGATGAAGTCGCGCAAACGCATCCCGGCAGCGGCTCGACCTACGCGAATCCGGCGCCCCTTCCGTTGGGGGGCACGTGGGGTTCGTGGATTTCTGGTTATGGCAGCACCGACTTTTTCCAATTTACGGCGCAGGCCAACCGCACCGCCTCGATCGCAGCGACGGCCCTGAACGGGGCGGGTCAGCCCAGCGAGAACAAACTGTTGCCGGTGATTGGGGTTTGGGAATTGAGCGACCAGAGCGGAGATCCCGCGCCCGCCTCCACACCGTCGGCATTCAACTCGCCGATTTTTGCCCTCACTCGGCTGGACGTGCAGTTCAACAGCACCGAGCCGTATCGCGTTGCGGTAGCCGACTTCCGTGGCGATGGCCGCCCCGACTACTTCTACCAGGCTAGCCTGCTTTATTCCGATTCGCTGACGCCGGCTCGCCTCAGCCTTGCGGGCGGCGTCACAACGCTCCAGGGCATCGGCTTCGGTCCCGGACTGCAAGTGAACGCAGGCGGGAGTAACGGCAGCATCTTGACTGCGTCTGCGACCCAGATGCAGGTGGCGATGCCGTTTGGCGGGCAAGATGGACTTGCCAGCATTCAGGTCACGAATCCTGTGAATGGGGCTTTCTCGCAGATGATCGGCGCGCTTGCCTATGGCGCCGCGACCAGCGACCTCCTGCTCATGCTGCAGGGGGCTGAACCGTCCACTCCGGTAGGATCGCAAGCGGCGAATGCGCTGCGGGTGCGCGCCGTTGCCGCCGATGGCGTCACGCCCGTGAGCGGCGCGACGATTGCGTGGAGCGCAACGAACGGCCTGCAATTCTCGGTCTGCGGCGGAGCTTCTTCCTGCTCTGTGCTGAGCGACCAGGCGGGAGAATCCTCGACCTGGGTCACGCCCACTGTGACCGGGGCGAGCACGGTGACGATCGCGCTCGCTCCACTGTCATACCAGCCGCCTCAAGTGCAACAAGCCACAGTTGTAGGGACGTCAACTGCGCTCGACTTGGCCGCGGTGACACCGAACTACTGGATCGGGCAAGGCGCAACCCTCGCCGTTCCACTCACGGTTGAGGCGCTCGACTTGGGTGTTCCGCTGGCGAATGTAACTGTCAATTTCGTGATCACGCGAGGGACAGCGACTCTTTCGGCCGGCAGCGCGACCACCGACGGCCAGGGATTTGCCACGGTCACCGCTAATGTCACGAATCTAAGCTCGAACGTGCAGGTGAGCGCCTGCGTGTCTCCAAACAATTCGCCCTGCCAGAGTTTTGCATTGTTTGCCACGCCCGTTTCAGCGTGGACGCTGGAAACTGTGAGTGGCTCGACGCAGGTGATGCCGGTGGGGCAGGCTTTTCAACCGCTGGTGATGCGCGTTACGGACGGATCTGCCGCTGACAATCCCGTGCTGGGAACGAGCGTTAGCTTTGCGACCACACTGACGCAACTAGACTCGGAGCCGGGGGGAGTGCCGGTTCTGCTCGGGTCGTCCGCGGCGCAGGTTGTGAGCGCACAGAATGGAATGGTCTCGATCGTGCCCTCGACCCAAAATGTTGGGCCATGCGCGGTATTCATCACGGTGAGCGCGGGCGCTTCTAACGTGCAGTTGCAGATGGAAAGTGTACCGGCAATTACGCCAACGCAGCCGGATCGCGCCTACTCTAAGCCGCCGCCGGCATCGCGCGGGTCTGTCAACTCGAACTAGATCTTGTCGGGCTAAATGTCGTCGAACCAAATGTCGTCGAACCGTGTCTCGGTGGCGACTACGTCCTG
>PMSZ01000172.1 GCA_003168235.1 Acidobacteriaceae bacterium | reverse complement strand
GCGACGAAGCCAACCGCAAGAAATTCGAAGCCGCAATCAAAGATCTGCAAGGCAAGATTTCCAAGTACCGCGACCAATCCCTCGACGTAAAAACCAACGACCAATACAAGGCGCTGCTGCACGAAATACAGTTTGCCGAGCAGGAGATTCGCCTGAACGAGGACCGGATCCTCGAGGTGATGGTCAACGTCGATGCGCGTGACAAGGAAGTGAAAGCGGCGGAAGTCGAGCTCAAGGCGGAAACGGCAGAGATCGAAAAGGAAAAAGAAGACGCGCGAAGAGTTACCGCCGAAGACCAGTCCAAGCTCGCCGATTGGAACGCCAGGCGCGACGCGCTCCGCCAGGAAGTTTCTGAGGATGTTCTCCGGCAATATGAGCGAGTCGCCAAGTTTCGCGGCACTGGGTTGGCGGAAGTCCGCGACCAGAAATGCATGGGCTGCCAGGTGATGCTGCGTCCGCAGACCTACAACGAAGTTCGCAACGGCGAGAAGGTCATGGTCTGCGAATCATGCTCGCGAGTTTATTACTTCGATCCCGCGAATGAAGTGAAGCCGGAGCAGGAAGTGGTGACCGTCACCGGCAGAAAGCGCGCGCGTCCGAAGGCCGACGCGCCGCAGGCGTGGTTTTACCGTCCCGATTACGGAGAAGAAGGCGAAGTGCTGCTGGCATTTATCAATAACGGCGGCAATTCCACCCGGCGCATCTACGAAATGCACACCGGACGCCAGTTCGGCGAGGTGCTCTCCCGCGAAGGGGGTTATCGCCAGGCGTTTCCCGAGGATTTGACGGACGCGGCGCTTCGACTCAATGGACATTGGGACGAAAAAGAGATCGAGGAGTGGGGAGTGGAAATACCGTCGAACGTTCTCGATCTGCTGCAGAAGGACCTGCTCGCCATCCGGCGCGAGCACAAGGCGACGCATAAGCATTCCGACTCCCACGCGGAACAACCGGCCGCCAGCTGAAGTCAGTTCTGACAAAACCCACAACCGATAGGGTACTTTTGTAAGCGGAAACGTTGGTTTCGTTCTGCTAAGGTCGAGTCATTGCCGTTTGCGAGAGCCGACCTTTCATGACATCGACCGATGCAACGCACCAGACGCCGGGCCCAGAGATCGCCGCAGACTCGGCTGAGTCCTTCATCTTGCATTGGGTGCAAAAGCGCCGGCTGATGCTGTGCCTTGCGCTGGCTGTGGTTACGATTGCTCTTTACAGTCCAGTCACGCGCGCTCCATTTCTGAATTACGACGACCAGATTTGCGTAAGCGAGAACGCGCAAGTCCGTGCTGGATTGAACTGGAACACTGTGGCCTGGGCGTTTCACACGCCGAAGGACTTGGATTGGCATCCGCTCACCTGGCTCTCTTACGGTCTTGATACTCAGGTGTTCGGCTTGGGCCCGTCGGGTTATCACACGACGAACCTGCTGCTGCATGCGGCGAATGTTGTGCTTTTGTTCCTGATTTTGCAGAGTGCCACCGGCTTCGTCTGGCGCAGCCTGGCAGTCACCGCGCTTTTCGCGTTACACCCCATCAATGTGGAGTCGGTAGCATGGATCTCGGAGCGGAAGAATGTTCTGAGCATGTTCTTCTTTCTCATCGCACTCGCCGCCTATGGATGGTATGCGCGTCGTCCCGGCGTCGGACGATACCTGACGGTCACGCTGGCGTTTGTTTTGGCGCTCATGAGCAAGGCGCAGGTGATCACGTTTCCGTTTGCGCTTCTGCTGCTCGACTACTGGCCCTTGCGACGTATTCAATCGAGTCCTGGCTCGGCCGAAGCAGTCGGTGACGCGGCGACGCATCCCTCGCCCACTTTCTCTTTTTTGAAGCTGGTTGCGGAGAAACTACCGTGGTTTGCGTTGTCGACCGCGAGCGCGGTCATCACCATGCGAACCGGGACGGCTTTCAGTTACATCGCGGAAACCGGAGCGAACGAATCTCGGTTCCCGCTATGGATACGCCTGGCAAATGCGGCCATGGGATATGTAAAGTATCTCGAAAAAACCTTCTGGCCAGCCGATCTTGCGCCTCTGTATCCGCATCCCGGATTTGCGACCAGCATTTCCGCCGCCTTGGTGTCGGCGTTGGTGCTTATCACCATCACCATCCTGGTTGTGATCTGGCGGCAGCATCGCGTCTTGTTCGTGGGTTGGTTCTGGTTTCTCGGAATTTTACTGCCGATGAGCGGAGTGATTACGATTGGCCCTCATTTTATGGCTGACCGCTATCTCTATATTCCGCAGCTGGGAATTTTTCTTATTGTCTGCTGGGGTGTCGCCGACCTCATGGAACGTTGGCCGGTGCCTGTGGCGGCGTACGCAACCACCGCTGCCCTCATCGCGTTAGTTTTGGGAGTTGCGCTTTACCGGCAAGTGAGTTTTTGGAGCGACAATGCCACGCTCTGGGAGCACACGGTCGCGGTCACCGACGGAAACTTTACTGCCGAAGAAAACCTGGCCATGGCATTGATTTCCACGGGTAGAGCAAAGGAAGCATTGCCGCATCTGCAGCGGGCGCACGTTTTGCAGCCTGCCGACCCGTTGGCAACGCTCAATCTCGCGACCTACGAGCAGATGCTCGGCAATTACAAGGCCGCGATCGAGGGTTACGCTGCCGTCGTTCAGTTTCCGGGGACGTCCCCTTCTTTACTCGCGACCGCGCTGGCCAACAGCGGTTACGCGCACCTGTCGCTGCATAGATATGACAGCGCACAGCAGGAATTCGAAGCCGCACTCCACGAGCAACCAGTGAATGCAGCCGCTTATCGCGGTCTCGGGCTGCTGGCGCAACGGGCCGGCAACGTCACCCTGGCGGCCAAGGATTATAAGCGGTCGGTCGAACTGCAGCCGACGCCGGTGGGATACCTGCTTCTTGCCTATGCCCTTGAACTCGGTGGAGAGCGGGACGCGTCACGCGCGGCCCAGATTCAGGCGGCCCGCATCGACCCTGATCTCAACGACGACCTCGCGACCGTCCGGCAATTACTCGCAAACTAATTTCCCATCTCTCCCCGTTCTTCGCGGCTGCTAAAGTTGGTTTGCAGCAGCGATCCACCTTTCTCTTTCACAATCGAGACTGTGAAGTCATACTTGAAGCGATTCACTTTCCGGTCATTCTGCGCCATCCGAAGCGGAGAGTTGTCATGTCTAATCGTCGCGCTGCTCTGGGTTTTATCTTCATTACCGTCCTGCTCGATATGCTGTCGTTCGGCATGGTTGCGCCGCTGCTGCCCAAGCTGATCTCCGATTTTCTTAACGGCAACACGGCGCGCGCCTCGGAATACATCGGCATGTTCACCACCACCTGGGCCTTGATGCAGTTTGTTTTTGCCCCGGTGCTGGGCCTGCTCTCAGACCGCTTCGGTCGCCGGCCAGTGGTATTGCTTTCGAATTTCGGCCTGGCGCTCGATTACTTCGTAATGGCCATCGCGCCTTCGATCGGCTGGCTGTTTCTGGGGCGCGTACTGTCTGGGATAACCTCGGCCAGCATTCCGACTGCGACCGCCTACATCAGCGACGTCACCGCTCCCGAAAAGCGCTCCAAGGCATTTGGCATGCTCGGCGCGGCTTTTGGAGCCGGCTTTATTCTTGGCCCTGCCGTTGGCGGCTGGCTCGGAAACCACAATCCCCGGTTGCCGTTCTGGGTCGCGGGCGTGGGCAGCCTGCTGAACTTCTGCTACGGCGTGTTCGTGCTGCCCGAGTCGCTGCCTCCCGAGCGGCGCCAGCCGCGACTGCAATGGAAGAATGCGAATCCGGTGGGCGCGTTGCGGTTGCTGCGCTCGCACGCCGATTTGCTCGGCTTAGCTACGGTGAATTTTCTGGGATACGTGGCCCACGAAGTCTATGTGACCGTGTTCGTCCTCTACGTGATTTATCGCTATGCATGGAACCCACGCATGATCGGAATTTCACTCGCCCTGGTCGGCGTTACTTCCATGGTGGCTTACGCCTCCGTCGGTCCGATCGTCGCGCGGCTCGGAGAACGGCGCACTCTGCTCACGGGCCTGGCGTGCGCGGCACTGGGATTTGCCCTGTTCGGTTGGCCGTCGCCCGTGGTCTTTCTGGTGGCGATTCCGATCAACGCCTACTGGTCGTTGGCCGGCTCCACGTCGCAGTCGCTGATGACGGAACATGTATCACCCTTTGAGCAGGGAGAACTGCAGGGCGCTCTGGCATCACTGCGCGGTGTGGGCATGCTGATCGGGCCGGGATTGTTTTCGCTTACCTTTGCATACTTCATCGCGCCGCAGCACCATTTACCCGGAGCGCCATGGTATCTGGCTTCGCTGTTGATCCTGATTTCATTGGGCATCGCCTGGGTGGTTGCGAAAGACAGAAAAAAGATGAAAACAAGAGTCAAGACAACGATGGAGCACTGGCGCCGGCGGAAGCCGGCTAAAGCGCATGTTCCTTCCCCGTGACGGTTCGTTACCTTAGCTGGTTCTCCCTTACGAGTGCAGTTGCTGGTCACTGTCCATACGGGTTCTTATAACGCAGCGCGTTGTCCAGGTTCTTGCCGCGAATGATTCCGACAGAGTGATATGTAAGTCCCCAGGAATCGATCGTCGACATGTCGGGGAAAATGCAGGCTTCGAGCACGATGTCGTCGGGATCGGATTTCTTGACCCATCCTCCGCCAGCAGCATTGATGCCACCGAAAAGATCGCTGCCGCCCAGCTGTGAGCAATAGCACGAGGCCGGATTGCCGTTACAACTGCCCGTGATTGGGACCTCCGCGTAATAGGCGAGCGCGGCCAGTGTGGGCTTTTCTGTATAGAGCGTCGAAAGTTCGACGTAGATGCGCGACCCGTCTTTGTTCGACTTGAACTTGCAAAACTGGCGCCAGCCCGAAAGCCGGAGCCAATCCTGCTCGTCGCCATTCGTGTTGTAATAAGGATCGCGATCGTTGACTTCGCCGCCCTTCTTAACACAATAAGCTTCAGCTTTGCTCAAGTCGGCCTGACTCAGAGCGCCCTTGCTCAGAGCGGCATCCGCCGGGTTCGCGGTCTTGTCGTTGCCGGCCTGAACGGTCACGGCGGCGGGAAGAATCACAGCAATGGCGAGGACGATACAAGTCAAAATCGTAGCGGCGAGAAGTGAACGTTTCACGAAGGGCCTCCGGGGCAATCAGTCGAGGCGGGAAGGTTACCACAAAAGCAGCGTGCATGGGCGGAGACCGGTTAGTCCTGCGCGCGGCGAGTCGAAGATGCTGATTTTGCGGTAAGATTGCGGCGAAGACCTAAGCAATGTGAGGTAAGCAATGGCCACCGACAATGATTTCAGCGTTCCTTCCCCATCCCGCCGTTCGTTTCTCAGCCTGTCGGCCGCGACATCGGCCGCGCTCGCCATGCGCATTATCACCGAGCCGATGTTGGCGCACGCGCGCCTGCACAGCGTTCCGAAAGATGCGGTCCGGATCGACGCCAACGAAAATCCTCTGGGGCCAAGCGCTTCCGCGCGCGAAGCGGCCGCCGCCATCGTCGCGCAAGGCGGACGCTATTCCGACTGGCTGACCGACGATCTGGTCAAAACGCTGGCCGAGATCGAAGGTCTGAAAGTGGAGCAGGTCCGCGTCTATCCCGGATCGAGCGAGCCGCTGCATCACACCGTGTCCGTGTTCTGTTCGCCGCAGCGCAGTTACGTAACCGCCGATCCCGGATACGAAGCCGGCATGTTCAATGCCGCTGCTGTGGGCGCGAAGGTCGTGAAGGTTCCCGTGACAAAAACCTACGCCCACGATGTGAGGGCCATGCTGGCGGCGGCTCCCGATGCGGGAGTGTTCTACATTTGCACGCCGAACAACCCGACTGGAACGCTGACCAGTCATTCCGATATCGAATACCTGGTCGAAAATAAGCCCAAGGATTCGATCGTGCTGGTTGACGAGGCCTACATTCATTTTTGCGACGCGCCTTCGGTGATCGATCTAGTTAAGGCCGGCAAAGATGTGTTGGTGCTGCGCACGTTCTCGAAAATTTACGGTATGGCCGGTCTCCGCTGCGGCGCGGTATTTGGCCGTCCTTACTTGCTGGAGAAACTCGAAAACTATGCTGGATGGAATGCCATGCCGATCACGGCGCTGGTTGCCGCAACCGCCAGCCTGAAAGATGCGCAACTGGTGCCCGAGCGCAAGCGCATCAATGCGACCGTCCGCAGCGAAGTCTTTGCGTGGCTCGACCGCAATCAATACTCCTATATTCCCTCCGAAGCGAACTTCTTCATGCTCGATACGAAGCGACCGGCGAAGGCGGTGATCGATGCCATGGCCAAACAAAATGTTTTCGTCGGCCGAATCTGGCCCGTGATGCCGACCTACACACGGGTCACCATCGGGACTGCGCCGGAAATGGATCAATTCCAGACCGCATGGCGCAAAGTCATGACCGGCGCGGTGACGGCTAGCGTGGGAGCGATGCCAGCCTTGGGAAAAGATTCGCGCAAACGGAATCTGGACGGAATCATGGTCCGCGCCTAGAAGCTTCGTACCCGAAGTCTCATGAAGACAGCAGCCACGGTGTTGGCGTCTGCAATTTACCCCATACCAGCGGTTATCATTTATCCATATCTATGCCGAAACCATCTGCCTCCTCTGCGAAGCACGCGCAGCTTTCCGTAAGACTTTCCCCCCGCGGAGTCGCCCGCCTGCAAGGCCGCCATCCGTGGGCCTATCGATCGGATCTCATCATAGAAAAAAACGCACAAAAGGACATTCTGCCAGGCGCGATGGTCCGCGTTTTCGAAGCCCATGAAAAAGGCGAGCGCGGAAAATTCCTCGGCACCGCGCTCTACAGCTCTTCCTCGCAGATCGCGATTCGGATGATCTCCCACGGATCGGTCGCCGATCTGCCCGCGTTGATCGCCGAGCGTATTCACGCCGCTGTCGCTTACCGGAAGGAGTTCGTTACCAACACCGACGCTTACCGCGTCGTCTTCAGCGAGGCCGACTTTCTGCCCGGCCTGATCGTTGACCGCTATAACGACGTTCTATCCGTGCAGATCCTGACGCAAGCCATGGACTCCGCGCCGGCCCGCGAAGCGATTGTGCAGACACTGCGGAAAGAAGGCGCGCTCATGCCGGCGGGAATACCAGCCGGAATAATCGAGCGTGTCGATCCGCGCATTCGCGACCTGGAGCAACTGCCGCCGCGCCCGTCGGGACCGCTTTTCGGCGACAAGACCTCGACGGTGATCAACATGAACGGAATCCGCTTTCATTATGACGGTCTCGAAGGCCAGAAGACCGGAGCATTTCTCGACCAGCGCGAAAACTATGCCGCGGCTGCCCGCTACGCGCACGGCGAAGCGCTCGACGTTTTCTGCTATCATGGAGGCTTCGCGCTGCATCTGGCCCTCGACCCCTCCGCAAAGTGTTCGAGCGTCATCGGGGTTGACAGTTCGCGCCCCGCGCTCGAAATGGCGGAGAAAAACGCCGCGCTCAACGGCCGCGAAATGGAATGGATCGAGGCCAACGCCTTCGACCTGCTACGCGAGTATTCCGCTGCGGATCGCCACTACGACACCATCGTCCTTGATCCGCCGGCATTCGCTAAATCGAAGCGCGACCTGGAAAAGGCGCTGCGCGGCTACAAAGAGCTCAACCTGCGTGCCCTGAAAATGCTGCGGCCAGGAGGTATTCTCGTGACCTGTTCCTGCTCGTTCCACGTCAGCGCCGCCGACTTCATGGGAGTAGTTGCCGATGCCGCCCGCGACGCCCACAAAGACCTGCGCGTAATCGAAAACCGCGGCGCGGCCAAGGACCATCCAATTCTGCTGAATGTGCCGGAAACCAGCTACCTGAAGTGCGTGATGCTGTATATGAGTAATTGAAAAAAGAAATAAATTGTAATTTGGCGATCGGGTATCTTGTAATTTGCTCGTAATTTGTAAGGCTAGCGCCAAGATTCAAATTACGAAATTACCCGATTACAAAATTACAAAATGCCCGCCACGCTCTTGAGTGGCGCGAGGAGCAAACCCATGGCAATCCGTTGGGACAAATTCACCGTAAAGGCGCAGGAAGCCATCCAGCGTGCGAACGAGCTCGCCAGCGAGCACGGCAATTCGGAGCTCATGCCTCTGCATTTGCTGGCCGCGCTGGTCGAAGATAAAGAAGGCATCGTCGCGCCTGTGCTCGAAAAAATCGGCATCGGCCCGCAGGCCGTGCTCAGCGATGTCTACAAAGAAATCGAAAAGCTGCCCAAAGTCTCCGGCACCGCTGGACCGCAGCAGCCGTCGATGTCGTCGCAGGTCAATCAGCTTCTGGAACGCTCGTTCAAAGAAGCCGACACTTTCAAAGACGAATACGTCTCGACCGAGCACATGCTACTAGCGTTGACGGATCTGAAGCGCGATCCCGCGCAGGCGCTGCTCACCCATTTCGGCGCCACGCATGACGCCATCCTGAAAGCGCTGACTGCGGTTCGCGGATCGCAGCGCATTACCGACCAGAATCCGGAAGCCAAATATCAGGCGCTCGAACGTTATGCCCGCGATCTGACCGAGCAGGCGCGGCGCGGCAAGCTCGATCCCGTCATTGGCCGCGACGAAGAAGTCCGGCGCGTGGTGCAAGTGCTGTCGCGGCGCACAAAAAACAATCCCGTGCTGATCGGTGAACCGGGAGTGGGGAAGACGGCCATTGTCGAGGGTCTGGCGCAGCGCATCATCTCCGGCGACGTGCCTGAAGCGCTGAAGAACAAGCGCGTGGTCGCGCTCGATCTGGGAGCGATGCTCGCGGGCGCGAAGTATCGAGGCGAATTCGAAGACCGCCTGAAGGCTGTGCTGAAGGAAATCGAAGACTCCCAAGGCAATATCATTCTCTTTATCGACGAGTTGCATACGCTCGTCGGCGCTGGAGCTGCCGAAGGCTCGATCGACGCTTCCAACATGCTGAAACCGGCGCTCGCTCGCGGGGAACTCCGCGCCATCGGCGCCACCACACTCAACGAATATCGCAAGTACATCGAGAAAGATGCTGCGCTCGAACGGCGCTTCCAGGTTGTTTTTGTCGGCGAACCGAATGTCGAAGACACCATTGCGATTCTGCGCGGGCTCAAGGAAAAGTACGAAGTGCACCACGGCGTGCGTATTAAAGATTCGGCGATTGTCGCCGCCGCCACGCTCTCGCACCGTTACATTTCCGACCGGTTCCTCCCCGATAAAGCCATCGACCTCATTGACGAAGCGGCATCTTCGCTGCGCATTCAGATCGATTCCATGCCGACTGAGATCGATCAGCTGGAACGGCGGGCCACGCAACTGGAAATCGAAAAACAGGCCCTGAAGAAAGAGGATGACTCGAATTCCAAAGAACGCCTGGCCCACGTGGAAAAAGAACTGGCCGGAATTCGCGAACAGTCGAATGCGCTCAAGGCGAAATGGAAACTCGAAAAAGACACCATCGCCAGGGCCCGCGCGCTGAAAGAAAAGCTGGAGCAGCTCAAAGTCGAAGAAGCCTCCGAGGAGCGCAAAGGAAATCTCGAGCGCGTGGCACAAATCCGCTACGGGCTGATTCGGCAGACCGAAGAAGATCTCAACAAGATTACCGCCGAATTTGATGGAAAAACGGCGGCCGGAAAAGCCGGCGACGGCAAAGCGGGCGCCCGCTCCACACGCATGTTGAAAGAAGAAGTCGACGAAGAGGATGTCGCTCGTATCGTCAGCAAGTGGACGGGCATTCCAGTTTCAAAGATGCTCGAAGGCGAAGTCAAGAAGCTGATCAATATGGAAGACCGCTTGCGCCTGCGCGTCATTGGCCAGGACGAAGCGCTGGAGCGCGTAGCCAATGCGATTCGCCGCTCACGCGCGGGGTTGAGCGATCCGAAGCGGCCGATTGGTTCGTTCATTTTTCTCGGGCCGACCGGCGTCGGAAAAACCGAACTCGCTCGCGCTCTGGCCGAATTTCTTTTCGACGACGAACGCGCCATGATTCGCATCGATATGTCCGAATACATGGAGAAGCACGCCGTTTCGCGGCTCATCGGCGCGCCTCCCGGCTACGTCGGCTACGAAGAAGGCGGACAGCTCACCGAGCAGGTTCGGCGGCATCCTTATGCGGTCGTATTGTTCGACGAGATCGAAAAGGCGCATCCCGATGTGTTCAACATTCTGNNCCTCACCGACGGCAAAGGCCGCAAGGTTGATTTCAAAAACACGGTCATCATCATGACATCGAACTTGGGCTCGTCGTACCTGCAATCGGAAAACGTAAGTTCGCCAGCGGCCTTCCAAGAAGCGTCGAAGCAGGTGCTCAATACGCTGCACGCGCACTTCAAGCCCGAGTTCCTG
>PMSZ01000543.1 GCA_003168235.1 Acidobacteriaceae bacterium | reverse complement strand
GCTGAGTGAACGGATCGGCGAGGACAACGAACGAATCGAGGAGCTGGCGCAACAGAGTTATCCACAAGTAGCGCGGCTGAAACAGGTGAAGGGAGTGGGCACGCTGATCGCGCTGACGTTCTTGTTGACGCTGGAAGACCCGCATCGTTTTCGCAAAAGTCGCGACGTGGGCTGCTATCTCGGATTGCAGCCAGGACGGAGGAACTCGGGGCAGAGTGAGCCGCAGATGCACATCAGCAAAGAAGGCGATCCCTATCTGTGCACGTCGCAGGTGCAAGGAGCGCATCATATTCTGGGTCCCTTCGGTGTCGATTGTGATCATCTGCGACGCTGGGGCTTGAAGCTGGCCGAGCGCGGCGGCAGGAGCGGCAAGAAACGCGCCATCATTGCCACGGCGCGAAAGTTAGCAGTATTGCTGCATCGCTTGTGGGTGAGCGGAGAGGTTTACGAACCCTTGCACAACCGCAACCCGAGAGTGCTGCCGGCCGCAGCCTAAGTCAAAAACTTCTTCGAAAGAAAAAGCAAAAGCCTAAAGCCGAGTTCCGGTGACTGCGTTAATCGCCTGGCCCAACTTTCATCTGCGAGATGGAAGAAAAGGTCGACAAACGGGTGGCAGCACCGGCTGCAACGAGAACACCCAACTGGCACCGAGCGAACAAAATTGCTCCATGAAGAGTGCGGATGGAAGGGCGGCGACAGTGGCGACTCGGCGGGAGAAAAAACCTTTGTCTAACGAAAAAACAAACGAACCTACTTGACTCCGACCGGCCTTCTCATGGAAGGCGATTACACTCGTTGACCAAGCATTCCAGTTCAAAAGTAAAGGATGGGTACGCCCCAAGTTCCTGAAAGGAAAGTGCGAACATTGTTGGTCGGGGAGAGAGGATTTGAACCTCCGACCCCCTGGTCCCGAACCAGATTCAGGCCCTTATTGAAATCTATTCAAATGTGATGATTTCAAGTGATTTGTATTGTGTGCTCTGCAGCCGCGATGTTGAACACTGTTGATCCGTGCTGAACGTTGAAGTCCCGAACGTCACAAAATCGTCTACAGCGGCCAAGGCGAATAAACGGTGAAGTGGATAAATCCGGGGCTTTCCAGTGCTCGAGCCGAAATCTTCAATCCGTCCGAGCGCGACCTCAAAAAAATCGATCGAGGAAGTGATCACGCGTCCAGCCCAATCGACCGCATCAGGGGCCGCCAAATTGCTCTTCGAGACCACCCCTTCTCGCAGCTTGTAATCGAAGCGGATCCTTCCATTCTCGCTCGCCGAGTTCCGGCGCATTCTTCGCCCCAGGTTTCCGGTGCTCCAGTCAGTTTAGATCAGTTCGATAGCGTTTGTTCTGTTCCGCGCGAAACTCCGCTAGCTCTTTAGCAGTAAATTGTATGGGCTTGTGATCCCGGTTGATTCCGAACCAGTGTGCTTCGAGGAGCTCTCTGTCGGTCATACCAGACCTGATGCCAAGCAGAAGGTACTTACGATAAGGCTTGGTATTCTTTGTCATAGTCATAACGGGAAGATAGCTTTCCGAAGCCGAGTGTCTGGTCAATTTAGGCCAGTCGAAACCAAACGGTAGTTTCTGCTATGCCTCAGACACGAGGAATCGTTAGAATTCCTTGCCTGGACAATTCTTCATAGTCAGTCGTTCGCTTTAGTGATTCTCTGACCTTGGCCAACTCTGCCGGAGTGAACTGTGTCGTCCGGCGGTTCCAGCCAATTCGGAAGCGGTGTCCTAGTATCTCCTCATCAGCCATGCCTCGTGTTTTAATCATGTCCCACAGGGCCTTCTTGCGATTCCCGGCCACTTCACGTTCTCGTGGTGATGACTCACCTCTGGCCGTACTAGTTTTGGCTGGCATATTAAGAGCGTAGCTGATGCAGTTCAGATCAGTCTGGTCAGTTCGGATCAGTCGAAACCAAACCTGTGGGTCGATCCTATCTTAGGACCTTGCCCATCGAGCCATTCTTGCTCGCCTTGAAATTGTGATTACTCATAAGTGGCCGCGAACGCAGTTAGTGTTCCGTTGCTCTAGATCGCAACAAAGTTTCAAAGCAGATTGATCTGTTTTGACCAACCAATGCATTGCCAAATGCGAGAATGCAGTAAGAGCATGAAGGAGGACCACGATGGAGCGGAGGATAACCGAGTCATCTACGCCCAAGCGATTCAGATTCGACGCCAAGCCCCCACGAAAGCCGTGCCAACCATGCCAGGAAACTCCGGCACGCTTGAGCACGTTCTTCATTTCCCGCTGATAACAGGCATTCAAGTCAAGCGGATATCCGACTGAGTTCGTAAAAAGTACTTGTTAGGGTTGACTCCGCTTCGCCCATTCTTGTGAATTTGAAAGCACATCTGATTTTGCGGCTTATTCTGTTTTTGAAGCATGTCTCCTACCTGGGGTGGAACAGCGCCCGGAAGCCACCGGCTGCAAGTGCCCGCAGGGAACGGAGCGCCGTTTGGTCAGAGCTGGGAGCCTTGGCCGCCTCCACTGCGCGTTTGGCGTGCGTTTTGACCGATGGATGGCCAGTAGTAAGCGTGCACTTCTCCTTCGATTTGGCTCTACACACGGGGCACGGCACCGACAATATCCGCTTCAACGCAAGTTGACCGGTTTTTACCCCTATAGTATTCAACATCGCCGCCTTGAGAGATGGTCAATTCTGCTCTTCTGCTCTGTAGTTCGAGCCGCATGCTTCAGCTACTTGTCGAAAAATCGCGTCTCTGACAATGTCGGCCGTGTCAAATACTTTTTGAGCGACGGCCAGCTTCGCAAAATCATGGTCGTTATCAAGATGCGCGGTGGCAACCGTAGCAAGGATATCCGCGAATATGAAATCACCTCCAAGGGTGTGGTCACCATGGGTGACCGCCTCACGGATTATCAGGGCCTGATCACCGGAATTCCTGAGCATTTGAACCGATCCGGCAATAATGAAGAGCTCTCACGTAAGCCGAAAGCCAAAACCAAA
>PMSZ01000025.1:8576-8736 GCA_003168235.1 Acidobacteriaceae bacterium | reverse complement strand
TGCTGGTGGTGGAAGACGAGGCGCATCTGGCGCAAGGATTACGTTTCAACCTGCAAGCCGAAGGGCACGCTGTGGAAGTTGCCTCCGATGGCGAGGCGGCGCTGGAACAGTTGCTGGAAAAGAAAGAACGCTTTGACGCGGTGGTGCTGGACGTGATGCT
>PMSZ01000025.1:0-8562 GCA_003168235.1 Acidobacteriaceae bacterium | reverse complement strand
GCCGACGATTATCTGCCCAAGCCGTTCGAGCTCGCCATTCTGATCGCGCGACTGGAGAGCTTGCTGCGGCGCAGTGTGTGGATGAAGAACACGGGGAAGAAAAATGGCGACGCGTCCGATGCGGAAGACGGGAATGAAGCCAGCCAAGACGAGAAGCATCAGGCGGGGATGGGCGAAGGCGAACCCGCGCGCGATGCCTTCACGTTTGCCGGCAAGTCGATCGATTTTGCGGAACTGGAACTGCGCTCGCTGGGAAACACGATCCATCTGACGGTGATGGAGGCGGAATTTCTGCGTTATCTGGTGGAGAGCGCGGGACGCGTGGTTTCGCGCAAAGCGATTCTTGAGGATGTGTGGGGATTGCGTGAAGACACCGATACGCGGGCCATCGATAATTTTGTGGTGCGGCTGCGAAGGTACATTGAAGAGGATCCGGCGCGTCCCAAACATTTGCTGACGGTGCGCGGGGTGGGATATCGCTTTGTGGCGGAGCCGGAGTAGCGGCGACGGCGTGTGCGGCGCGTTTCTATTTAGAATGATATTTCAGTTGAGCGGATAGCCGGCTTCTCCGGGGGAATGTCCGTCCACCTTCACGACTCTCATGCCGGGTTTGACATCCTGGAAATCGATTAAAGCGATGGCTCCGGGGAAGATGGTCAGAGCTTCTTTCTGCATGGCATTGGAGAACAGCGCAACCGGCTCGGCCTGAGCCTCTCCTCGAAAGACTCGAGCCGTCCAATAGGCTTTGTATTCACTCTCCGACATGCCCAGCAATTTCAAGAGGACGACTCGTTCGTAGGCGCCGGGGGCGCGCACGAATAACCTGACCGCCACGCCGCCCGCCCAGGAGCGCTTATCTCCGGTAAACAGTTTGCGAAGGTCCGGCGTCGTTATGTTGGTGACGGGGTTCGTGTTGTTGACCACCACCGCGACCACCATGGTGCCGGGGTGAGCAACGACACCGGTCTGAGCAACGACGGAAGAGAGGCTGGCCATGGCGATGAACGTGATGGCGAGCCAAATTGCGATCCGGTCGTCAATTCGAACGATCAGTTTGGCTGGCATAAGATCCTGCTCAAAACTTGAACACCAATTGGGTATGCAGGCCGTCAAGGTCGGGCTCGTCTTTTCTCACGGTGTGATCGAATTGGGTTTTGAAAGCTATGGAATCAGTGAAATCGTAGCGCACGCCGAACGAAGGGCCGTAACGAAGGTCAAGGTCATCGAGGACGCCGCCTACGTCCGCGTTGATGTACTGATAGCGGAAGTAGGGGCGAACGCGGTGAAACTGTTTCGATATCTGCGAGTAGAAGGCGGGCGTGTTGTAGACGAGCGAACTGTTCTCGTAGGCGTGCCGGATAAAAAAGCCTTCGCTCAGGAACTCGACGCCGTGCCGGATGTAGACGACATGCGCGTTGACGATCATCTGTCCGAGGCGGACGTCTGGGCCCTTGGAGAAGTCGCTAATCTTGTCGTGATAAATGGAGCCTCCAATCTGCAAACCCGGGATGAAATCGGGGCGGACGAAGAGGCCAATGTTGATGTGGTTTCCGTTATTCTCGTCGATCAGGGTTTGGCCGTTGAGGGAGGGACGAATGGTGTCGCTCGATCCGTATTCGGCAACGTAATTCAGACCCAATCTTCCTGAGGGAATGGAGCCGGTAAAGGACATGCCCACCGCTTGCGTAGGCAACAGACCGCCGTCAGAGGCGAACTCCATAATCAGGGGCCGGTCTGCGGTTGTCTGGAACCAGCCAGCGCTATGGAAGGCTGAGTTGTAGTAACCAATCGCGGTTTGATATCGGCCGAAAGACATTCGCAGATGATCGTTGTAATCGTAGTTAAACAGCACGCGCTTCAGGTCGACGCTGTAGGACTGGGCATCCCCTTCTTCAATCGCAATCTCCGAGAGCACATTGGCCTTGTCGCTGATTCGAGCCGTAAGCAATAAGTCGAAGTCGCCGGTGTAGAAGTTCCCGGCTGATCCGGAGTCAAAACCGTAAGTTCCCAGTTCGGGGATTTTCTGATTCAGCACTTTGTAGTCGGCTTCTCCGAAACCCTGCCATTGAAAGCCGCGCAATTCGTGAAGTTCTTGTGAGAGGGAAACAGGTGGCGAATCGTTCTCCACGACTTGCGGAGCGGGCGTAGTTACCGACTGGGGGGTTAGATCGGCATTGGAGGAGGGAGCGACGGGTGGCAGCCGGGCCTTAAGCGCCGCAACTTTTTGTTGAAGCGCAGTTACCTGCTGAACAAGTTGCTGAACCAGTTCGTGTTCAGTCGGAGCAGCATTTTGAGCGTGGCTCAGGGTAGTGACGAGCAAGAGCAGGATTGCCGTCCGGTAGTAAAGCATGTTTCAATCCCTTCCGATCCACATTCCGATCCAATTTCCGATCCCACTACCGGTCAACTTCCGATCCAACTCCCGAACTCTTCGCAAGTGGCATCGACTTTCGACGGATGACCTGGCGACAGGACCGCGGCTGGATGGCGCGAGCAGAATTCGCAGGTTCTCCTCAACAGAGGTCATCGGACTTCGCGGCGGAATCATGATCACGAAAGGTCGTACGGACGGATCGCGTCAATTCTTGATCCCACTGATCTTGGACCCAGCGATTTTGAACTCAACGATCTTGAACTTGCCACGCGGGCGATATAAGTTGGACTGTGTGGCGGATCATGAGAGGTAGAGCATGAAAGGCAGAGCATGAACGATTCGGGCTCAGGTGGGGTTCGAGGCGACGGGGTTCGAAATAACGAAGAACCCGACTGGAAGCACCACGGCTTGCGGATTATTCGCAGCGGCGAACTGGACACGAACACGCCGCAGACGCCGGGGATGACGCGGGCTGAAGCCATCTCATACGCTCGCGTGGGGGCGCAAAAGCTGTGGGCGGGAACGGTGGTGGTTAAGCCCAACGCCAAGACCGGTCCTCATCATCATGGAGAACTGGAGACGGTGATCTATGTCGTGCGGGGGCGCGCGCGGTTTCGCTGGGGAAATGAGCTGGAGTTCGTGGATGAAGCGGGGCCAGGAGATTTTGTTTATGTTCCGCCTTATGTTCCGCATCAGGAGATGAATGCGCGCAAAGACGAGCCGGTGGAAGCGGTCATCGTGCGCAGCGGACAGGAACCGATCGTCGTCAATCTTGACATTCCGAGTCCGGAAGATGCAGCCGATGATTCCGGGCCCGACGGCTTCCACTCGGCGCCGAAGGGCTGAGCGGCGCGGCATCTCGCTGAACCACACGGCGGAATGAGCGCGGCGCTTTGCTTTGCGGTCTTCGTTCTTCGATCTGGTAGTGGGCTATTTTGAAGTCCCGGATAAACCCACGTATACAAGGAACGCCATAAGTGCAGTCGCGGACACCATGACGAGAAATGCGAAAATCCCCACAGCCATGCCAATCCAGTAGCTGATCGGTTCCTTGTCCCGGCGAGAGGTGCCGCGGGATTTGATTGTAGTAAGGACACCAGTGCGAAAGGATTTGTAATAACCGTTTCCAAGGAGGAAGGCGATCGTCGCGCAAAAAAAGAGTATGAGGAGTTCACGCGCCACTTAAATCACGATTCTAGCGTTCACGCCGCTCTTTCCGCCCTCCGCCGCTCATAGGCTTCTCAGGGGGCAACCAAATCCTCTACACTCCACAGTCGATCCGAAACACCAGCGGCCATAGCCGGAGACACGCGAAGTGTACGATGAATTTTAATGAAATTGTAGGCAAAATAGTTGAGCGCCGTCGCAGCCGCGCGCATCGTAGCCCACTACCGTCGATCCCCCTCGCTTGCCGAAAGCTACGCTCATCGCTATGATGGCTCCCGCTAATCAGTCAAAAGATAGTTGCGGTTCAAATTCGGAGGGGGACAAAATGAGAACACGAACGTTTGGATTAAATCTGGCGCTGTGCCTGGTGGCGGGAGCATTGGCCTTTGCGAGCCCCATGATGGGCACCTGGAAGCTGAATGAGGCGAAATCGAAGGTTCCGGCTGGCACGGCGAAGAACACCATGGTGGTGTATGAAGCTGCGGGCGACAACGTGAAAGTCACCGTAGATGGCGTCGACGGCAACGGCAAGCCGACGCACAACGAATGGACGGGAAAGTTTGACGGGAAAGATTATCCTCTTACCGGCGATCCTATGTCGGACACGCGCTCGTACAAAATAGTCGATGCGCACACCACCGAGCTAGCCAACAAGAAAGGTGGAAAGGTCACGCTGAGCGGTCGAGTCGTGGTGTCGGCGGACGGCAAGAGCCGCACGCTCACCGTGAGCGGAACCGATGCGATGGGCAAAAAGATGAGCTCTACCACCTATTACGACAAACAGTAAAGGCATCGNNGCAGCGGAAGGGCGTTGTTTTGCAGAGCCTTAGTGCTGCTTGGCGGACGAACTGGCGGCCAGTTCGCGGAAAAGTCCCAGTAAGGCTGATGCGGATTTCTGATCGCTGAGATTTTCGAGGGCCACGGTTGCGGTAAAGTGCGGCGACTTGGAGTTGAAGCGGACGCCGACGAAATCCTTGTCGCGCCAGGAGGCGAGCGCATTCACCACGGGGCTGAGCTCGACGGGCCAATCTTCTTTGGTGGTGAGAATCACGGGACCGGGACGGCTGATGGTCCAGGCGCGAGTGCCGGTTGCGTTTTTTGCTCCCAGAGTTTTCTTTCCCGATTGCCCCGCCCAGCGATGGCGGATGACATCGAGGTGAAAGCCGGGAGGAAATCCCATATCGGCTTCAAAGGTGAGTGTTTCCTGCTGCTGGCGCCAGCGGCTCAGCGCCCATTGCACCGGGAGCGGACGCGGCAGCAGGCGAATGGTAAGACGGGCGTCGTCAAACCAGCGCGAGGAAAAATGGAGGGTCGCTTTGAGCCGCGAACTGCTGGCTTGCCATTTCAAATCTTCGACACGGCCTTTTCCCAGGCAGGCGCCTTGCACCCATTGCAGCACGTTTGCGGCGCGGCGGCGGTTGTAACGCACAAACCAGGCATACCAGACGAGGCAAAGCGCGAGCACGGCAATGAGATCGGTGAGAAGGAAGCGGACCACGGTGCGGATGCCTCTGCACAGAAATCGTACTTCTAATAGATGCGACTGCGCAAGGGGAGGTAGACAAAAAAATGAGGAGTCAGCTGGCGGAGTTTAGAAAGGCGAAATTAGTTGCACAAACGAGGTTCGAGGCCTAGTCGCACTACGGGGCCGCGGGCTGGTCGCCGCGTGTTGCGGCTCATTCTCGTCTCAATCCCGCCTCAACCCCGCTACAATGGCGGCGGTGCGCTTTCGTATCCGGCAATTCGAAAAGGCTGATTTCGACACGCTGTGGCGGATCGACCAGGCCTGCTTTGATGCGCAACTGGCGTACTCGCGCCCGGAACTGGCGTTTTATATGCGGCGTGAGGGGTCGTTTACGCTGGTGGCGGAGGGAGATGCGGGGATTCTGGGCTTCGTTGTGGCCGAGACTCGCCGCAAGACCGGACACATCATCACCATTGACGTGGTCGCCGAGGCGCGGCGAACGGGCGTGGGATCGGCGTTGCTGGATGTCGCAGAGTCGCAATTGCAGCAGAACGGCGCAAAAGCCGTGGCGCTTGAAACGCCGGTAAATAATGAGGCTGCGATCCGGTTCTATAAGCAGCAGGGATATTTCGTGGAGAAGACGGTTGCCGGGTACTATTCGGGGCAACTGGATGCTCTGGTGATGACGAAAGAGTTGACAGAGAAGGTATCGGAGAAGAGCGAAAGTCGTAGAGTTGAAGATCAATGAAGATCGCCATTCAGGGTGAGCTCGGTTCTTTCAGTCACGAAGCAGCGGAAGCCATGCTGCCGCGTGCGACGATCGTCCCGTGCGCGCGGTCGCTCGAGGTCTTTGAGCGGGTGAAGCGAGGGACGGTGGAAGGCGCGGTGATTCCGATCGAGAACTCGCTGGCCGGCTCGGTCGCCGAACATCTTGACCTGATGCTTGGCCGCGAGGTCCACATTGAGCGCGAATTTCGCTTACGCATCGTGCATAACCTGATCGCACTTCCGGGCAGTAGGTTTGGCGATATTCGGCGCGTGTTCTCACACCCGGTGGCGCTCGACCAGTGCCGTCTGCTTTTTTCTAAACATCAAAAGCTAGAGTCGATTCCCTTTTACGATACGGCGGGCAGCGTGAAGCATGTTGTGGCTGAAGGGTTGCGCGATGCGGCGGGGATTGCCAGCCGGCGCGCCGCCGAAGTGTACAAGGGAAAAATCCTGAAGTCCGGGGTCGAGGACGACAAGAAGAACTTCACGCGCTTCTTTCTGATTAAGCGTGGGAAGGCGCGCGGCACTCGCTCCGCCGATAAGACTTCGCTCGCCTTCATTGTGAAGAACATTCCTGGAGCGCTGTTCAAGGCGCTCAGCGTGTTTGCGCTGCGCGATATCAGCTTGAGCAAGATCGAATCACGGCCGATGCGCGGTCGTCCGTGGGAGTATGTGTTCTTTGTCGATCTGCTGCGCGGCGACGATAAAGACGTTCGCAACGCTCTCCACCACCTCAGCGAAGTAACGGAACTGGTGAAGGTGCTGGGAGTCTATCCGGAAGCGTGACAGATCAGGTCTTAGGTCTCAGGTCTCAGGTCTCAGTAAAATATCGACTGATATCGATAGAGATGGCAAGAATAAATTTTTCTGGCTTGGTCGTTGTGGGGCAGCGCCGTGCAGGAAATGGCTTGATGTTTACTGGTTGGTACCGGGTACCCCCCTCCCCCCTCGGTATCTGGAATCATTGAGTTAGCGGGAATTTTTTGACCTGGTCTTTGAAACATAAGGACTTATATCAAAGTATTCTGGAATAAGGAGTTACTCGTTTTCGGTCTATTTCTTGTTGTTGGACCCCGGTTTCGTCCCGATTAGTTTGTCAAGGCCTGCTCGGGGAATCGAATTTCAAAGAGCACTTAGCCGCCTCTGGAGGCGGGTACACGCTTCGCTGCCGCGATCTGGGAATGATTTTCGCATGGCGTGGGAATGGTGTCTGTGATGGTGGTCACAGGGCGGATGTGAGGAAAAGAGGGATGGAAGTCGCGCGAAGACCGGGGCAGGAGGTCAGCAGTCAGGCCAAGAGAGGGGTTGAACGGGCAAGCAATCTTTCCGCTGTTCACTCGAGCGTTGGTATCCCGCACGAGCAAAGAAACTCCAAAGTTCCGTCGTAAAAAGACGGAGGGCGCGTGCGGTCCAATATGTCGCCCTTTGGAACAAAGAGGATCATCCCCTGCCGAGCTCGTGTCAAAATTACTCGATACGCATTCTTGAGGTAAAGTCGTCTCGACTCATCAATCATGGACTGCCACTTTGTGCCTTCGAAGCTCTGGTAGGTCCAAACACCACCCTTGTGGTGGAAGTCCCCGTCCCAACATGCGCCGACCCAGTCCAGTTCAAGACCTTGAACCGCAAACTCGCTTGCCACATCCTCCAGATAATAAGAGGATCGGACGTCTGCTTTGTCATTCAGAAACCAATTCACTGGTTCGATCCTCGCCTTGATATAAATTCCCTCTGGCCGAAGGCGTTGAGCACCTGATGAAGCGACCAAGCCAAAGCGCTCTGTTCCGCGGGCTCGGCTGCGCAGCCAATTCCTCGCTGCGGCAAGGTCGCGGGTTAAATAAATGGGATAGGTGGCTTTTATTCTTTTGTAAGTAGCGCGGGCGGCTTCTGGTTCGTTGTCGATGATCTGGCCAATCAAATCCGAGAGCGCTTCCGCCCGGAACGACCGCATCGAAACTGCGAGATGCAGATGTTCGTCCGAGTGAACTCGTGGCGACGTGAGAAAGCGCTCCACTTGACTTGAAGCACCGTATTCTGGAAGCGCCATGCGAGACGACATATAAACCTCCCAACCGGGAAACCGAACTTCGAGAGCGTTAATCCATTCGGAGATGCCGGCTTCGCCTGTGTTGATCTCTTGGCCCCCGCCCACAAGGCAAACGACCGTGCACCAATCCTGGTGTCGATCCATTACGCTAACGAGAAATTCTGGCTCGGACATATTGAAGTCGTGGAGTCCTCGTTTGCGCTGCATGAAACTGGCTGCCTGCTTACGCGTCCAGGCGCGCTGAGCTTCGTCAAACACAACGACCTTCTCAAGAGGAGTGGAGTCATTTCCGACGTATTCATCCCGGAAATGATGGATGTTCTGGATAAAACTGCGCGCTTCCCGCTCAGCATCTCTTTTGAGGACGTGCTCGCGCGCGACTTTGTCGCGTGCTAGCGCTTCTCGAAGGACATCAACGAGCGGACCATTGCCTGACAGAAAAACCGCGTGCTCCTCGATATGTTCAATCGAACGCCGTGTGGCGATATTCAGCCCGGCCAAAGTCTTGCCCGAGCCCGGCACGCCAGTTATGAAGCAAATTGCTTTCTTCTGAGTCTGGCGAGCACGGTCGATCACCGAGCTGACACTAGCGTTGGTTTCTTGGAGGTTCTTTGCGCCAGCATCTGATCGTGAGATATCGATCACGCTATGTGTGCGATACAGTACCTCCGCTGCTTGGACAATAGTCGGCGTCGGCTTGTAGCCCTGAGCCATCCACTCATCAATGTTGAGTCTCGGAAA
>PMSZ01000322.1:2595-2763 GCA_003168235.1 Acidobacteriaceae bacterium | reverse complement strand
TTACCAGCTACGCGCAGATGAATGAAATCTACGACCGGCTGCTGGGACTGCTGGAGTTTCCTATGCTCAAGCAGGGCGACGCTCCAAAGTCGGCGCTGCTCGAGGAGTTTCGGCTGACGCCGCATGCCGTACTTTTCGGCACATCTTCGTTCTGGCAGGGCGTGGACG
>PMSZ01000322.1:0-2506 GCA_003168235.1 Acidobacteriaceae bacterium | reverse complement strand
CGGATTTTGAAGAAGCGGTACGGGCGCGTGTTTGTGGAAAGTTTGCCACCCTACAGCCGGACTACCGACTTGAAAAAAGTAGAGGAATTCTTCGGCGCGGATGCCTGAAGATTTTGTACGGGGAAGCGCAAACTCCGCGTGCATTCGCAGATCTTTCGTCAGATCGCCACTTCAAGATCTCGGCGTCAGATCTCCACTTCAGATCTCGACTTCAGATCTCGACTCGACCCTCGAGATAGAAAACGCAATTGCCTTCGAGTTCAACGCGATCGCCCGCGAGCCGGCACGTGATCTCTCCGCCGCGCCGCGAAGCCTGAAAGGCGCGAAATGCGGTCTTGCCCAGCTCGCGAACCAGAAAAGCTGTCTCGGCGAGATTATTTTCAGCCGCAATGGCCTGCATTCAGCGGCATTACAGCCGCGGGATTTCCTGAAAATAGTTGTGTGGCGAAAGCATCGACCTGATAGATCGGAGTGCGCATGAGTGATTCTTTGTCTAAATGATCTCGTAATACTGATCGCCCGCACAGGCGCGGCACAGCACGCGACCGTCACGCACAACTTCGCGGCGAAAATTGATCCCTTCACCGCATTCGGCGCAGACGATCCGCTCGCTTTTGTATCCGGGGAATTCTTCGGCGGGAAGCTCGACTTTGACCCACTGTTTCGTAAACAAGTCGTCTTCCGCCATTTCGCGATAGGCCAGCATCTGCTGCTGGTTCTTGTTTTCGACTTCGGGGTGCATCGACCGTGCCAGCGCCTTGGATGATTCTTTGGCTGCGATGCGAATGGCTTTGCCGGGGCTGGTACCGGTCCCAAGAGCGGCGGTTCCGAGATCGACGAAGGTCGCGGCCATTTTCCCCCAGTCGCGAAATTTGAGGGCGCGCTTGCCGAGACGGCAACCGGTAACGACGGCGATAGCGTCGGTGGCGCAACGGTCAATTTCTACAAAGGTGACCAGTCGCTTGCGATCTTTGCCGCGCGGATCTTCGATGCCGAGCGCGGCGAGCCCGAGCATCGCCAGACGCACGCCGAGCACTTGACCGGCACAGAGATGGCCGTGGGCGATTTCAGCTTCGCGGAGGTACTCGTCGAGGGAGAGCATTTAGGAAAGCATTTTGTAATTTGGCAATTTTGTAATTTGGCAATTTAATAGCTCTACGTTTCGGTTCCTGAAATTACACAATTACCAAATTACAAAATTACCAATTGTTCTTCACTTTCTTCTCCAGCGTACTCCGTCTTTTGTGTTTTCGACGATGATGCCGGCGGCAGTCAGTTCGGCGCGCAACGCATCGGAGGCGTTGAAGTTTCTCGACTTTCGCTCCGACTCCATTTCCGCTAACTTCTTATTCACCTGTTCATCGCTGAATTGCGCGGAGCCGGCGATCTCAAGCAGCTCGGGGCTGATTTCCTTTTCCCGACCCTCGGCGCGGGCCCAGTCGAGAATTGCTTTCATTTTCGGCTGGTCATCATCCTTCAGCACGCCGAAGATCTCGTCGAACTGATCCATCGCTCCAAGAAGCGGCCTCACGTCGTCCTGGCGAACTTCCATGGCGTCGAGCGCGGTGTTGGCTTTGCGGAGCATGTCGAACATGGCGGCTTGCGCTTCGGCAGTGTTTAAGTCGTCGTCGAGCGCGCTATTTATTCGAGCGATGGTTTCGTTGGCTAGTTGCGCGATTGCCGAAGTGGATCCCGCGGGAAACTGCGCACTCGTCAGGCGGAAGCGGAAGTTGCGCAGTTTTTCGACCGAACTAGCCGCCGCTTTCAGACCATCAAAAGTAAAGTTGAGCTGATTGCGGTAGGGCACCTGGGTGAGCAGCCAGCGGATCGACGACGGCTTGTGCCCGCGCAGAATAAGGTCGCGGACGGTAAAGAAATTTCCGAGACTCTTCGACATCTTCTGGCCCTCGACCAGCAAGAACCGCGCATGGAACCAATAATGCGCGAACTGCTGACCGGTCATCGCTTCCGATTGGGCGATTTCATTTTCGTGATGCGGAAAAATCAAATCTTCGCCGCCGGCGTGCAAGTCAAAACTCGGCCCAAGCTTTTCCATCGACATCACCGAGCACTCGATGTGCCAGCCCGGACGGCCCGGACCGATCGAAGTTTCCCACGAGGCTTCGCCGGGTTTTGGAGCTTTCCAGAGGGCGAAATCGCGGGCGCTGTCTTTTTCATATTCGTCAACGTCGACACGGGCGCCATCCGCCATGCCGGCAAAATCTTTCTTCGAAAGCTGGCCGTAGGCGGGAAATTTTGCGATACGAAAGTAGTAAGAGCCGTCCTCGGTGCGGTAAGCGAAACCTTTCTTCTCCAGTCCGGCGATGAAGTCGGCCATCTCGTTGATATGTTCGGTGGCGCGCACCAGAATCGGTCGCTCTATGCTCAGCGTGGCCGAATCTTCCAGAAAGGCCTTAGTGAATCTCGCGGTGTATTGCTGTACGGTGACGCCGTCGTGTGCGGAGTTGCGGATAATTTTGTCGTCGACGTCGGTGATGTTCATGAC
>PMSZ01000405.1 GCA_003168235.1 Acidobacteriaceae bacterium | reverse complement strand
ATAATCAGGTTTCCCAATAATTGATGACTTCATAATTGATGACTTCGTCATAATTCACACCCAGGGGGTATCGCCTGGCTGAACCTTCGGAGAGGAAAGCGAGAGTCAAGCGCATGAGCGACAACGACCGCGATCGCGAATTGGGCATGGGACGCAACATCACCCGTCGCGATTTCTTGAATGGAGTCAGCATCGCCATTGGATCGTCGCTCGTTGCCGATTCCAAATGGGTGCAGGCGTTCGGCATCCCGCAATCCCCGTTTGCGCCCGAAAAAGATCCCAGTTATTACCCTCCCGCGAAAACCGGGATGCGCGGCAGCCACGACGGCTCTTGGGAGGTGGCCCATGATCTGCGCGATGGCAAGAATCCAGATAAAGACTGGGGCGTGCCCATCGACGACGATGAATCCTACGACTTGATCATTGTTGGAGCCGGCATCAGCGGCCTGGCGGCCGCATATTTCTACCGCAAGCTTGCGGGCCGGCAATCGAGAATTCTGCTGCTCGATAACCACGACGATTTCGGCGGTCACGCCAAGCGCAACGAATTTCAGGATGGAAGCCGCTTGCTGCTCGGCTACGGTGGCACGCAATCCATCGAGGCCCCCGGCAACTACAGCCAAGATTCGATTGGATTACTGAAAGACCTGGGCATCGACGTTCACCGTTTCTACAAGTATTACGATCAGAAATTTTTCGATTCCATGCGCCTGCAGGAAGCCGTCTTCTTCAACAAAGAGATCTTTGGCGTAGACCGCCTCGTTCCTGAAAAGAGCCTGCATTACGTTCGTCTCGACTTCGCATTTGAGGACGTCTCGCAGTTCCCTATCGCAGAAGCCGCGCGGCAGGATCTGCTCCGCCTGCAGCACGCGAGCGTCGACTACATGCCCGACCTTACCCCGGAGCAGAAAAAAGCCAAGCTCATCAAGACCAGCTACAAAGATTTCCTGTTGCAGTACGCCAAGGTCCATCCCGACGTGGTCAAGATTTTTCAGAGCTCAACCCACGACACCTTCGCCATCGGAATCGACGGCGTTTCCGCGCATGAATGCTTCCGTGAAGATTTTCCCGGGTTCAAGGGAATGACGCTTCCCAAGAGCCATGAGAAGAATCCGGAACTGGACGAGCCTTACATTTTCCATTTCCCCGATGGCAACGCTTCCATCGCCCGCTTGCTGGTCCGCTCCCTCGTGCCCGGAGCTTTTCCCGGCCGCGTCACGCCCGGTCACAGCATGGAGGAAATCGTCACTGCGCGCGCGAACTACGCCCGCCTCGACGATCCTGCATCCCCGATTCGCATTCGGCTGAACAGCACGGCCGTGGAAGTCAAGAATGTCGGCGATCCGGCGACCGCCAGGCAAGTTGAAGTCACTTACGTTCGTGGCGGAAAAGCTCGACGCGTTCGCGCCGCAAATTGCATTCTTGCCTGCTACAACATGGTCATTCCCTATCTTTGTCCGGAGATGTCCGCGAAACAAAAAGACGCGCTGCATTACGGCGTCAAAAGTCCGCTGGTCTACACCAACGTGCAAATCCGCAACTGGCAGGCGTTTCAGAAACTCGGCATCAGCAGCATTTATGCTCCAGGAGCGTACTTCGTCAACGTCACCCTGGATTTCCCCGTCTCCATGGGCCGTTACCGCTACCCCAGCTTGCCCAATGAATCCTGCGTGCTTCACTTGCTCCGCGTGCCCTGCGAGCCGGGATTGGATTGCAAAGACCAATCTCGCGCGGGACGTTATGAACTGCTCAGCACGCCCTTTGAAACCTTCGCGCACAATGTGCGCGATCAGCTGGGACGCATGCTCTCGGCGGGAGGCTTCGATCCTGCGCGCGATATTGAAGCGATCACCGTGAACCGCTGGCCGCACGGCTATGCCTACGAGTACAACGAGTTGTTCGAGAAAATTGACTGGCCTGAAGCCGAGCGTCCGTGCGCCGTTGGCCGTCAGCCGTTTGGGAGAATCAAGATCGCGAACTCTGACGCCGCCGGCCATGCCTACACCGACGCCGCCATCGATCAGGGATTGCGCGCCGTGCGCGAGATCGTTGGCTCGAAGATCGTTGGATCAAAAAGCTAGCCGCCTCAGAATTCCTTGCGCGGCGGCGTCTGCTCCGCGCCGACTCGTCCAATACCGATCTCAGCCACAAAAAAGTTTTCGCCTTTAATCGCGATGCCGGCCATCCGCCGTAGCATGGCGATCTGTCCAACGTGGGTCAGCGCGTCGGCAATCGGGCCTTGAAACAACTTCTCGGCGGATACCGCGAGCGGCTTGTCAGACGCGAGATAATCGTCGAACTTTTTCAAGGCCGCGAAAAATCGTTCGCATTCCTGCTCCCATGGCAAAGGCAGCGAATCTTTCCATTCGCGCCGGCCGTCAGCCATAGCCAGTCCCCAATCCATCAGGTCGCCGATGTGAGCGAGAATTTTCGCCGGAGTGCGCGCAGTTTCAGGCCCGCCGTAATCGGCGAACGTTGGCCCGGCATTGCGAATCGCTTTCGCCCCGCGATAAGCAAGAGTAGCCAGAGTGTGACGCAGAAAGTCGCGAGAGTCGCTCATGAGATGTTTGCCTTTCGGGAACTGAAATCATGATTTCCTGAAAACGATATCATGCTCTCAAGAAATCATTGCCCTCCGAAACCATGAACCGGCTTTTCTCCGTGCCTCCCAGTCTCCGTGGTGAAGGTGCGCCCGCGTTGCTCACTTCTCACCGCTCTGCTACTTTGAATAGTTTCCTGTTCCTTGTCCGTTAACTCTGTGGAGTGACAGAAAATGCCAGCCATCAAATTTCGTGGTGTTGACTTCATCGAATTCGACTCGTTGCTGAACGATGACGAGCGCCTGGTGCGCGACACCGCGCGCAAATTTATCGAAGACAATCTCGTTCCCATCATCGAAGCGTGCAACCGCGCCGGCCGTTTCCCCCGCGAACTGGTCAAGCCCATGGCCGACCTGGGCTTTTTTGGCGCTTCGCTCGAAGGCTTCGGCTGCGCCGGCATGTCGAACGTCGAATACGGACTGGTCACTCAAGAACTCGAGCGCGGAGATTCCGGTGTACGCTCCTTCGTCAGCGTGCAATCGGCGCTCGTCATGTATCCGATCTATACCTTTGGCAGCGACGAACAGAAAAATACTTGGCTGCCCGCCATGCAGAAAGGCGAAAAGCTCGGCTGCTTCGGATTGACCGAACCTGATTTCGGATCGAACCCCGGCGGCATGAGAACCCGCGCCCGCAAGGTCGGAAAAGAATACATAATCAACGGCGAAAAAATGTGGATCACCTCCGGCACGATCGCCGATGTCGCCGTGATCTGGGCCAAGGTCGAAGATGAAAACGACAAGATTCACAACGGCAAAGTACGCGGATTTCTCGTCGAGACCGACCGCCCCGGATTCAAAGCCGACGACATTCACGGCAAATGGTCCCTCCGCGCCTCGGTTACGTCGGGTTTGTCCTTGCAGGATGTGCACATCCCCGAGTCGAATCTGCTGCCGAAATCGGGAGGATTGAAGTCCCCGCTGATGTGCCTGAACCAGGCCCGCTACGGAATTTCCTGGGGAGCCGTTGGCGCCGCCATGGCCTGTTACGACTGCGCCCTGCAATATTCGCTGCTGCGGAAACAATTCCGCGATCAGCCGATCGCATCCCACCAACTGGTGCAGGAAAAACTCACCTGGATGATCAACGAAATCACGAAAGCGCAATTACTCGTTCTGCAAGTCGGCCGCCTCAAAGACACCGGAAAAGTGCAGCACCAGCACATCTCCATGGCCAAGAGAAACAATGTCTGGATGGCCCTCGAATGCGCCCGCCTGTCCCGCGACATCCTCGGAGCCAACGGCGTAGCCGACGACTACCCCATCATGCGCCACCTCATGAACCTCGAAAGCGTGAAAACCTACGAAGGAACGCACGACATCCACACCCTGATTATCGGTGCCAGCGTCACCGGAATCGACGCGTTCTGAGTAACGTCCGACCGTCTAATGAGGGCATTCAGACCTACACGCTGAGAAGCGCTGACCATCAACTATACGGTGAGGGGTAACGGGAAAAAACGCGACGATCTAAGCGACGTAATCCGAGAAGAGAGCAGCCGGGGCAAAAAGCGCCCTCTCGACATGGACGCGATCAGCAAACAGGCCGAAAGGAGAGATGCGGTGCTGCATATCTTTCGGCACGGTACGCGGGACGATCTGCGAGCACTTCTGAAAACTTGGGGCTATTCCAGAGAGGAAATCGAAGCCAAACTTAGCGAGTACGACGCTGCACTTGGGCAGTAATCTTCTTAGTTTCAGAATCGGCCTGCGCCCGTCCCTTGGGAGTCATTCTTGCGGCACGCTCGTTGATTTCAGACGCCATACGTTCGGCCAACTCCTCCAACCGGTCTTCCTTCGGACGCTTCAGTTTGGCTACGGCCATCGCGGGTTCCTTTGCCTGGCGGCGATTCTGCCACTCTTATTGTCGCTTACAGATTTCGATGATACAAGACTGACTTTGGTAACCTCGAGATTCACACGTTAGAGTAGGGGATACGATGTCGTTCATACCGTTACAGACCGCACGTCTGACCCTCCGCCCCTACGCGCTGTCCGACATTGCCGCCCTCGTCCCGCTCATCGGCGCTCGCGAAGTGGCGGCGACTACCCTGCGCATACCGCATCCTTACACCGAGGATTACGCTCGCGAATTTATCGCCGGCTCGCAGGCCGATTTGGCGAGCGGTAACGGATTGCGCCTCGGCATAATCATTCACGAAACTGGCGCGCTGTGCGGCGGCATCGGTTTGCGCATCGACGCCGACCATTGTCGCGCCGAACTCGGCTACTGGATTGGAATCCCGTACTGGGGCAACGGCTACGCAACTGAAGCCGCCATCGCCGTGGTCCGTTATGGATTTGAAACGCTCAAGCTGCACCGAATCTTCGCCAGCCACACCACCAATAACCCGGCTTCGGGAAGAATCTTGCAGAAAATCGGCATGCAGTACGAAGGATGCATGCGCTCGCACATCCTGAAGTGGGAAGAGTTCCTCGATCTGGAAATGTTCGGAATGCTCGCGCCGAATGCGGACTCGACCTCGCCGGCGCAGTAGAACCTCAGTCCGAATACAACTCCGTCAGCAACTCATACGCCCGCCGCAGGTGCGGAATCACGATGCTGCCCCCCACCACCATCGCGACGTTGATCGCCTCTTCCTGCTCCGGTCGAGTCGTGCCCAGCCGATACGACTGAATCACGTGGTAGCTGATGCAGTCGTCGCAGCGCAAACACGTCGACGCAACCAGTCCCATCAATTCTTTGGATTTCGCCGGCAGCGCGCCATCGAGATAGGCGTTGTGGTCGACGTTGTAGAAGCGCTTGACGAGAAAATTGTCCGCTTGATCCACGTTTTCATTCTGACGAGAACGTGTGTCCAGAAACTTCCGCGCCAATTCACTTTTTTCGGCCACCTGCTTTTCGGTGAACAGGTAAACCGGTTCCTTGCGATCGGTGGTCATAAAGATTCGGTTGTCATAATTCGGTTGTCATAATTCGGATGTCACAATAAAGATTAGCAGACGCATGAGATCGAGCAATCGATGCCGCGCCCTCACCGCCACGGCAATTGCACCAACTTTCATGTGACGTCTACCCTTCCCTCCGCGCCCAGATCGGGCTATATTTCCTAGTCGTATTCTGTCGAGGAGACATTGCATGGGAACCCAAACTCGTCCTGAAACCCGCGTCAAGAATTTCGGCGAAAACATCGAGAGCGATCTGGCGCTGGAATTTTTGCGCGTAGTGGAAAACGCCGCCATCGAGTCGGCGCGAACCATGGGCCAGGGCGACCGTCCGCTCAGTGACGAAGTTGCGACCGAGGCCATGCGCCGGACCATGGATACGGTGCCCATGCACGGCACCATCGTGATCGGCGAAGGCGAGCGCGACGACGCCCCAATGCTCTATATCGGCGAGCAAGTCGGGGGCCCCTATCGCGACGGACGCGAGGTGCCGCAAGTCGACATCGCCGTCGATCCGCTCGAAGGCACCAACCTCTGCGCCACGGGCGCCCCGGGCGCCATCACCGTGCTGGCGGCCTCGGAAAAAGGCGGCTTGCTGCACGCTCCCGACTGCTACATGGAAAAAATCGTAGTCGGCCCGTCCTGCAAAAATGCCGTGGACCTTGACGCCCCGGTGTCCGTCAACCTGAAAAACATCGCCCGGCGTTTGCACCGCGGAGTCGAGGACTTGGTGATCATGGTCCTCGACCGGCCGCGGCATGAAAAATTGATCGGCGACATTCGCAAAGCGGGCGCACGCATCAAGCTGATCGGCGACGGCGATCTCTCCGCTGGCATTGCCGCGGCCGTGGTTGGAACCGGAGTGCAGGCCGTGATGGGAACGGGCGGCGCGCCCGAAGGAGTAATTACCGCCGCCGCAATCCGCTGCCTCAACGGCTACATGCAGGGACGCCTGATCGTCGATAAGCCGGAACTGGAAGAGCGTATCGAGAAGATGGGAATCAAAGACAAGAGCAAAATCTACGAGGCGGAAGATCTCGCCCCCGGCAAACAACTGATCTTCGCCGCCACCGGAGTGACCGAAGGCGCGCTCCTGAAAGGCGTCCGTTTCTTCGGCGAAGGCACGCGAACGTCCTCGGTGATTCTCACTCTCAAAACCGGGCGGGTGCGCTTTGTCGAGAGCATCCATTTGGATAAAGGCCCGGATGTAAAAGTCCGCTTCGCCTAGCGCGGTCGCCGTTATTTGTTGCACATAATAAGGGTTACACGTATTATGGGTTCGTGAATATAACCTTTTCCATCGATGAGGACCTGGTCAAGGAAGCCCGCAAGATCGCCATCGAACGTGATACCACCCTCGCAGGACTGATTCGCGCCTACCTGCAAGACCTCGCCGTCGAGCATGCCAAATCCGGCCGCAAACGCCGGGAACTGGAAGCCCTCGAACGAAGTTTTGAGCAACTCCAGATCAGCATCGGAGAGCGCACTTGGAAACGTGAGGATTTGCATGACCGGCCCAGGAATACTCGGCCTAAGAAATGACTGCTCTCGATTTTCTCGATACGAATGTGCTCGTCTACGCCTATGACGGCAGCCATCCTGAAAAACAAAAGGTCGCCCGCGAACTATTGAGAAAGGGAGTAACTCTAAAGCTTGTAATCTCGACGCAAGTCCTCGCCGAGTTCGCCGCCACGCTACTCCACAAGATTTCTGTTCCCGCGAAGGCGGATACCGTTCTGAGAGCCCTGGACGCAATGGCGCCGTTCCGCCTGATCGTTCCGGATGGGGAACTAATTCTCCGCGCCGTCGAGGCCCAGGCGTCCTATGGCATTCATTTCTACGATGGCATGATCGTCGCCGCCGCCGAACGCGCCGGTTGCCAGCGAATCTGGTCTGAGGATTTGAACGCGGGGCAAGTATATTTCGGGGCTACGGTGGAGAACCCGTTTCGGTGAGGCATCCCACTCACCGCAAACAACGCGACCGCCCGCCAGGCAGCGGCGCGAACGCTGGCGTGGTCGACGCAGACATGCGGCGTGTTCGCTACTGACGTCAGTCAACCGGCCGCTGCCGAACGTAAGCATGCCTTAACTGGCTTGCCGCCTCAGCAAGTCAATCCCCTCCTGCTACAATCTCTACCTCCATGATTCAAGGGAACTTCCTGCCCTACAGAAACGTAACCCTTCTGTGCTGTTAAAAGCGGGCCAACGGTGGACAGCCAGTTTCCAGTAATTCAAGCATTTTCGGAGTCCGGTTTTGGAAGAAGCCCAGGTTGTCGGATTGCTGGTCCGTCGCGCCGTCGGGGGCGATGCCGCCGCCTGGGAAGAGATTGTCCAGCGTCATCACCGGCGCATCTATAACGTCTGCTACCGCTTTGCTGGAGACTCCGACAACGCCCAGGACCTCACCCAGGAAGTCTTTATCAAGATGTACCGTACCCTCAGCTCCTACGATTCATCCAAGGGTGCGTTCATGACCTGGGTCACCACCATTACCCGTAACCTGCTGGTCGATCACTTCCGTAAGTCAAAAGGCGATCGCATCACCGATTCGCTCGATTCCGTGCCCTCCGAGCATGAGGACGCCCAGCCTTTGAGCGAGCAGATCGCCGACCGGGGCATCGCTCCCGACGCCGCCGTGCAGAGCCGGGAAACGCGGGAAATGGTCCATTTTGCCCTGCAAAAGCTGTCTCCCGAGCTCCGCGAGGCCGTAATTTTGCGCGACCTGCAGGATATGGATTACCGGGAAATTGCCACGGCTCTGAGGGTTCCCGAGGGGACCGTCAAGTCAAGAATTAACCGCGGACGCGCGGAACTTGCGCGCCTCCTACAACGTACATATAAACAGGTGATCTGATGCTAGACGAAACCAAACCCGGTATGGAATGCGCCGAGTTCGAAGCGCTGCTCACCGATGCCATTGACAATAACAATGCCAATGCCGACGCCGGTCAGCTCAGTCCGGCGCGGCGCCAGAGCTTCGACGCTCACCGGCGCGACTGCGCCGTTTGCGGCCCGCTGTTTGCCGACGTGCAGGCCGGTCAGCAATGGCTGCGGTCGCTCGAAGCGGTCGAGCCTCCGCCGCATCTGTTGCACAACATTCTGGTGGCGACCAGCGGGGTCCTCAGCACCCGATTGCCGGCAACGAGGCGCGACGGCCGCACCACTCCGTTTGCCGAGCGGCTGCGCGAACGCTGGGATTCCTTCTTCACTCCCGTCGCCGCCTTTGTACGCCAGCCTCGGTTTGCCATGTCATTCGGAATGATCTTCTTCTCATTCTCGCTGGCGCTGAACGTGGCCGGCGTTAAGCCGAAAGACGTGGCGAAACTTGACCTGCGGCCCTCGGCATTGCGGCACGCTTACAACGACGCCCAAATCAAAGTCGTGCAGTACTACGACAATATCCGCTTCGTGTACGAAATCGAATCCAAGCTGCGGGAACTGAAGCGGGCCAACACTCCCGCCGAACCCGGACCCGCGCCACAAAAAGAAAATCCTAAGAACAACACCAGTGGACAACCAGAACAAAGACAGGACCGTAACTACTCCCAGGAATACAACCAGCCGGTACTAGCCGCGCTGCGGGGTGGGGTGGGGAATGCTTCACCTGCCGTGACGGCGACCACAAATCGGAGGTTCGTATGAACTGCGCCAATCATGCTGATGCGTCAGCAGTGGCCTATTGCCGCACCTGCGGGAAGGCACTGTGCGCGAACTGTACTCGTCCCGTGCGGGGCGTGATCTATTGCGAAGACTGTCTGGGAGCCAAGATGGAAGGCGCTTCTCCGGCGGCAACGACTCCTCCACCCACGGGCTATCAGCAATTCATGGAACAGGGCTTGGGTGTGAAAGTTCCTCCGGGTCCCACTTCTGGCCCCAACCCAACCGTCGCTGGAATTCTCGCCGGATTCTTCCCCTTCGGCGTCGGCGCCGTCTACACCGGCCAATATGCCAAGGGACTAGCTCACCTGGCGGTTTTCGTTTTGCTGGTCGCCGGCTGCAACGCAGCCGACACCGACCACTCCTCTGCTTTGGGAGTTCTTTGCGGACTGGGACTGGCTTTCTTTTATGTTTACCAGATCATCGATTCAGTGCGCTCGGCAAAAGCCATTCAGATGGCTCAACCGGTGCCCGATCCTTTCGGCCTGGCGGCCACATTTGGCGGAGCAGGAACGAAAGTTGAAACCAGCAAAGTTCCCATGGGCGCGATCGTACTCATTCTGATCGGCGTGCTCTTTCTGCTCCATACCTTGGGCCTTTCTGAGTTCGGCATCGATCGCTTCTGGCCCCTGATCTTGATCTTTGGCGGTGCCTGGATGTTCGCCCGCAACTGGGGCTTGGCTGGCGCTGCCTGTGGCTGCCAATGCGCGCGTTGTCGCACCCGGCGGATCATGGGACCGTCGATCGTCTTTACCGTTGGCGTCCTGTTTCTGCTGGAGAACTTGCACCTGGAAGGCCTCAGCTTCGGCCATACCTGGCCCATCCTTCTGCTGGTCATCGGCGGCGTGAAACTGCTCCAGGGCAGCGCTTCGATCGAAGGACACAATTCGACTCTTGCGGCAAACTCCGGTCCCTCGGGAGGTCCGATTCCTCCAATTCCGCCCGAGCCACCCGTTCCACCAGCTCCACCAGTTCCGCCCACCAGTGAGGTGAACCGTGGCTAGCCCCAACGTTCCTCCGCCCATCATGCCTCCTCCGCGTCCGCACCGGTCCATCGCCGGCCCGGTCATCCTGATCCTGATGGGAGTTGTCTTCCTCCTCGGGACCATGGGGATCCTCGAGATCCACCACATCGGCTGGCTCTTCGCCCGCTTCTGGCCCGCGCTTCTGATTCTGTGGGGAGTGCTCCGGCTGATCGAATACGAGCAGGCCAAGCGCTACGGCCAGCCCGCGCGCGGCATTGGCGTTGGCGGCATTTTCCTGATTTTCTTTATCGTCATCTTCGGCCTCATTGCCACGCAGGCATCGCGTGTGGACTGGAAAAGCATTGGCGAGCACGTGCAGTTGGGCGACGATGAAGACTTCAATGACATCTTTGGTGGGTCCACATTCAATTACAACGGCAACCTCAGCCACGATTGGCCAAGCGGCGCCGATGCTTCGCATCCCGCCAGCCTGCACATCAACGACGATCACGGAGCCATCACCGTCAACGTGGCCGACGACAACCAGCTGAAAGTCTCTTGGCGCAAGAAAGTTCGCGCTGAACATCAATCCGACGCCGACACTTATAACAACAAGACCGCTCCCACGATTACCGTCGAGGACAAAGTCCTCACTCTCAACGCCAACACTCAGGCCGCCGGCGACCACAGCGTGGCGCTGGACATGGATGTTTACGTACCCCGTAACTCCGACCTGGTCATCATCTCCCGTCGCGGCGGCGTCACTATCAATGGCATGAACGGATCGGTTGACGTCACCAATCACAATGGCGACGTCAGCCTCAACGATCACACCGGAAACGCCGTTTTGAATCTGGAATCAAGCTCCGCCCACGCCCAGCATGTCAAGGGCGATATCTCCATTAACGGCCGCGCCAATGAAGTTTCCCTCGAAGATGTCGACGGCGCTGTGCATTTGAACGGCGAATTTCAGGAGACCACGCGCTTGGTCCGCGTCAGCAAGACCGTCAGCTTCCATTCTTCGCGCACCGACATGGAATTCTCGCGCCTCGATGGCCGCCTCGATCTCGACTCGAGCGATTTGCGCGCCGATTCCCTTATCGGACCCATGCACCTCACCACGCGCTCCAAAGACATTTCGCTGGAAGCCTTATCTGGCGATTTGCGTCTCGAAGACACCAACGGCAGTGTCGAAGTCGGATTGAACAAGCCGGGAAATGTGCAGATCGATAATCGCAAAGGCGATGTGCAGGTCACGATTCCACCGAATACAGCGGTCAAAATCGAGGCACGCACCCACCAGGGCGATATCGAGAGCGACTTCGAAGAAATCAAAGTCGAGAGCAAAGACAATCAGGCGACTGCCAGCGGTTCGATCGGATCGAACGGCCCGCGCCTGGCCATCAACGCCGACAAGGGAGCGATCGAGATCCGCAAAGGATCGGCCGTAGTAGCAGCGTCGCCCGCGCCACCGATTCCGCCCGCCGTCCCCGGAACGCCCGGCAAGCCGGCAAAAGCGCTCCCCGCTCCGAAGGCGAAGCCGGTGGAAAGCGAAAACTAAGACAGCGAAAACTAGAAGCAGGCTCTAGCTTCTGGCCAATAGATCGAAGGGCTAGAAGCTAGAGTCTTCTGGTCGCCGTTCTAATCATTGTCCGGAGGAACCGGCGCGTTCGCGTCCTCGACTTTCGGTTTCGCCATGTCGAGGAAGTAATTAATGTCCTCCACCGCCGGAATCGTAGCCCCATACGGCTGCGCCGTGTCGGTGAAGAACTCCCGCAAATCATTCGTTGATCGCGCATCCGCAAAACCCAGCAGGTGTTCGTTCGCCGGGCCAAAGAAAATGCCCTGGATCATATTCAGGACGCTGCCGAAGTCCTCCGGCTGCACCGTGCTCACCAACCCCGGCGTGGTGTATGCCGAAATCACAATCAACGGCACACGGAAGCCGTAATTGTAGTTGCTGTAAGGTGGCGGGAGTTTCCACGGCGCCTCGTGGTCGTACCATCCTCCCCAATCGTCCCA
>PMSZ01000367.1 GCA_003168235.1 Acidobacteriaceae bacterium | reverse complement strand
AAAGGTCTGCCGTCCAGTGCGGTCGGACGTTTGTTCTTGCCCGCTTCAACTCATGTATTACGCGTGTGATGACAAACAAAGTTCCTCGAAGACAGGAACTGCTCTGCAATTGAGTGCGGCCAGGGCTAACTAGCACGCGACACGGCTAGGTTTGCAATTCCTGCAACTTCTTCCATTCGCCGCAGGACTGCCGAGAAGTCTTCTTCATCATGATGTGCCAGCTCCTCTGAATTGACGCGAAACGCTGCCTCAGTCACAGGCATCGAAAGATGCGCTTTTGCTGCCGCGTTTAGAATCAACTCGAAATCTTTGTTCATCAGGCGAAGAGGAAATTGCGGCGTGTAATCATTGATCGCGACCCTCGCCAGCTTCCCCACATGAGCCGGCGCGATCACAGCTGTCTTTGATAAAACATCGAGCAACCTCCCGCGATCGAGGCCAGCTTTTTCCCCCAGGACCACAGCCTCTGCAATGGCCTGCATGCCAACGCCCAACAACGTATTGACCACCAGCTTCATCGCGGTTCCCGAGCCAGGGCCCCCGAGAAGAAAGTAATGGTTTGCAATCGCCTGGAATATTGGTTCAGCGGCGCGGAACACGTCTTGGTCGCCACCGGCCAGTAGTGTCAGAGTGCCCTGTTCCACGGCGGGAGTGCTGCCCGAGATGGCGACATCCAATACCTCGATGCCTCGCTTAGCGCCAAGACTGTGCAACTCCCGCGAGCTTTCCGGGGAGATCGTGCTCATCTCCAGCACGATGGTTCCCGGTCTCGCATCGGCAAAAACTCCCGCCGGCCCAGCATAAACGCTCTGAACCGCCTCATCATTGGTCAGGCACGAGAGAATCACATCGGCAGTGCGCGCCAGTTCAAGAATGTTCTTCGCGGCGACACCCCGCTTTGCCACGACGCCCTTCGCTTTCGCGATATCCATGTCGTATGCGACAAGCCGGTATCCGTGATCGAGCAGGCGTTGTGCGATTCGGCTTCCCATATTGCCAAGTCCAATAAATCCAAGTGTCACGTTATCTGATGTAAGCAGTTTCATAGGTCTCCTTTGTGTCCTGACTAGTGGTCGTCGGCGTCGACGCGCGATCAACCTATCAATAGGCCCCCTGCGGTGTCAACGGACTTGAGTACGGAAATCTCGTGGGTTGCACGGTGGGTCCGCATTATGCGCGACCCACGGTACAAACTGCGCCGAGCGACGCGTTCAAAGAAACCGACGGCTGGAAAACGGCGCAGCCGAGCGATCAACTCCTCCGTGGAAAGTGGTGGGAAATCTTCGGCGATCCGCAGCTGACCACGCTGGAAAACGAACTCACGGTATCGAACCAGAATTTGAAAGTGGCCACTGCTCGATTTACAGAAGCGCGGGCGATGGTTCACTTCAACCGGGCTGCCCAATTTCCAACCATCTCCACATCTCCTGGTATTGCTTCGCTTCGCGAGTCGGCCAACACACCCTACCTCGCAGCCACCAAGAGCACCGGCGATTTTGCGCTGCCGCTCGATTTTTCTTATGAGCTGGATGTTTGGGGGAGAGTGCGCCGAACCGTCTCCGCGTCCCGCGAAGAGGCCCAGGCCACTGCGGGAGATCTGGAAACGGTAAGCCTGAGTCTGCACGCGGAACTCGCGTTTGACTATTTCGAGCTGCGGAGCGCTGATGCCCAAAAGCAACTTCTCGATGACACCGTGAACACCTACCAGGGTGCTTNNCGAATCGCTTCGACGGCGGCGCCGCCCCAAAATCCGACGTCGCTCAGGCAAGAACGCAGCTCGAAGCCACTTTGGTTCAAGATACGGGGATATTGTGGCCCTCGCCAAAGCGGAGGCCAACTATTGGATCTCAGCCGCGCTGCAAAATGGCCAAAAGGTCGAACGCAACGTGGCCGATGATACCGGGGCGCAGACTCTTACGCCAGATCGCCAACAAGCCTGCAAGGATTGCAAACACAGAAATGAAAACTACCGCCTTAAAGCCTTCATACGCATGCCCGGCACCGAAGATGATGGCCTGTGCGAGTACAGCTAGGGATACAGGGAGCCCCCAACAACACAACTGCGTCTGTAGATAACCGCGAATTACTGTCTCTTCGACGATGCCGGCCATCAGGGACAGGATGACCCAGACTAAAATTTCAACTGGTCCGTTCGGCAGGATGACATTGATTCCCTTGGCATTGCTTGCGCCGAGCACTTTCGTCAAAGCGCCCATCACAATTATGACTGTGACAAGGAACCCCAAGGAGATACCAATGTCTGTGAACACTTTCCTCGCGGTGATCCAGGAGCCCCCGATAAGTCCGCTGAGGCCAGTCCCGCTCCTCCGAACTCCCCACCAGGTATAGACCAGCAGGATAGCTAGGTAGATTATGGCAGGAATCGAAAAACGCAGGGACGCATGTCGGGTAAAGATCTGGGCGCTCGTATTTCCGCGTCTCTGTACATAAACTCCAGAAATCATGGGCAAAGCGATAAGAATGAGCAACCCAAGGGTATGCCAGACGGGCGCGAGTGGCGGCCGGCGATCGAATCTTAGCGAACTAGAAATGGCTGTTATTGCCATGATTCTCCTTTTAATAAGCAAATGGAACGATTTACTTCCCAGATTCGAGGCCGGTTTCCCGGCCTCCAACTAAATAGAGAATCCAAACGACAGCAGCGATGACGAGAAGCCCTCCGCTGACCTCGCGCTGTAGCGGGAACATCCACCAATGGAGGCTTGTACCACCGTCCGTGATCGTCAAACTCAAGCCGAGCACAATGGCGTTCAGAGTGAGAGTGAGAGCTGTCCCAAACAGAATCCTTTGTTGACGAAGGATCTTCCGAATGCGATTCAATGTGGCTTTTTCAGCGTCGCCGTCCGGCAAAGGAACACTGGCATTGCCGATAACCGCAAGGACTCCTGCTTCAGCTCTTACGGAACGTTCGAATTGCGGATCCTGCCGAAAGTACTCCTCGACAAGATGGATTGTGTCTTCGCTCGCCTCTCCGGAAAAATACACAGGAACCAAATCTTCGACAACATCGCGGGTAACGTTCATTTCTGTTCTCCCATTTCGTAATCTTCGTTTTGCCGAACGCGCCTGATCCGCATCAGTTTCTGCCGGGCGCGATGAATTTTCACTCTCACAGCTATGGGCGACAAACCAAGCGATTGTGAAATCTCTGCATAAGACATTTCTTCCTGAGCGCGCATGAGTAACGCAGCGCGATCGATTTCTGGAAGCTGCTGCATGGCTGCGAGTACAGAGCTTAGCTCGGTCTTTGCTAGGACTTCCCGGTAAGCACTGGCTTGGATATCGACCAAGGAGTCGGGGAGATCCGTGAATCGGCGCTCCTCGCGCCGTGAATCGTGATAAAGGTTTCGTGCAATGGTAAACAAGTATCCTTTCACGGTAGCCTGCTCGATACGGTCGCGAGCGACCCACGCGCGAACGAACGTATCCGAGGTGATATCGTCGGCCAAGGCCGCATCACCCGAGAGGAATAACGCAAAGCGTCGCACTTGCGCCGCGTACCGCTCGTAAAGAGTATGAAAGTCCAGCATTTATCAGACCGTGCGTAGAAGGTACGGAGATCCAGAGGAAATGTTACGGGGAAATGGAATGTTGGGGTTAGAGTTGCGTCGTACTCAGGAAAAGAGGCTTGGCCCTCTACTGGAGCCGCGCGGTCCTCCAACATCGTGACGAGGCTAACCCTTCACTAGGATGACGCTGGACTTTCAAAGCTTTACATGCGATCGAATCCGTGAAATTCTTCGTTAGTTAGCTAACTGTCAAATACGTAAAGGTCAGCGCTGGGGGCGTCTACGAAAAGCTCGACACTCTCAAGATCAAGCTTCCAGAACTGGCGCCGCCGGTGGCAGCTTTTGTGCCCTTCCTGCGGACCGGGAATTTGCTTTTTCTTTCTGGTCATATCGCTAAGAACGACGGCAAGCCCTGGGTCGGTCAGCTCGGCGCGAATCTCACGACCGCACAGGGTAAAAAGGCCGCTCGGGCTGTGGCCATCGATCTGATTGGGACACTTCATGCTGCGGTGGGCGACCTGAACCAAATTAAGCGCATCGTGAAGTTGATGGTGCTCGTGAACAGCACTCCCGCATTCACCGAACAGCACTTGGTGGCCAATGGTGCTTCTGAGCTTTTTGGAGAGGTATTTGGAGATATAGGGAAGCACGTTCGCAGCGCTTTCGGAGTCGCTCAGATTCCGTTTGGATCCTGTGCGGAAATTGAACTGGTGGTTGAGCTTCCCTGAAGCGGAATTGTACGTTTAGCGATGAAAGGTCCTTCGATAAGGCTAGAGCAATTCGCGGGCCTTCAGGCGAAAAAGCCGTGTAAGTCATCATGTAGCTGTGCAGCGGTTCCACGAAGGTGATGCGAGGATCTTCGCAGCCACCACCGCCATCGGGCCGGCGCTCATAATCGGCCTCCGGCTCCAGCGCGATCCCGAGCC
>PMSZ01000078.1 GCA_003168235.1 Acidobacteriaceae bacterium | reverse complement strand
GAATTTTCAGCATCCCAGAAGAAAAGCGAACCGACGTTAATATTGCCGTTTCGATGTTGGACGATGCTTATCAGGATTTATGCGATCACTTGGTTCTCGTGAGCGGAGATTCCGATTTGGTGCCCGCAGTAAACATGGTAAAAACGCGGTTCCCTCTCAAGATCGTCACGGTTTATGTTCCGACCAGGAACCCTATACGGGGGGCGGCTGTTGAACTGCGTGCAGCCGCTGACAAAGATCGCGATCTTCCACTAAATCTTCTCAGGATAGCGCAATTGCCTGCGAGCGTCCCTGATGGCTCAGGGGGATTCATTGTAAAACCTGCTACTTGGTAGCAGGTTTACCGCTGCTTCGCGTAATCTTGTTTTTAGCAGTCCGCTTGCGTCTCCATGCTTTCTCGCGTTTCGCCAATTCCTCGCGGGACACCGATAAGACCTTCGTAATGACTGCATCGAATTTCTGAAACTCGCTTTTTTCACTCATTCCTTCGCTGCCTTAGGCTTAGAAAAATCGTACTTGTCGAGTTCCTTCGGAACTACGTACACGTGATGAAAGAATTCACGTGTAAATTTGATAATCGCATCGGCATGTTCTTTGGTAATTGTCTTGATCGGTTCCGGTGTCTGCTCTGAGGCCGATCCTTCCGCGGCTACCGTAACGGCGGTAGGCTGTGGCGAAGGATGTGCTGCTCGATTTCCCCCGAGCCTGATCTTATGCGCGACCCCTTTTTGGAACGGAGTAATTACTCGCTTTTCTTCTAACTCATCAATCATATCTTCAAGCACGTCCTTCGGAGAGGCTCCTAAGTTCATGCAGCTTGCTTCTAACGCTCGTCTACACATTTCCGCCGTCGCGTTATACGCATCCACGAATCGACAGCGCAGTGCTTCTTTGAAATCCGGCCGAATATGTGAGGGAATTTCTGCCGCAACCTCATCATCGGGCTCGCCCACCGGATAGTGTGTTTCGTAAACCAGATTATGCGGGTTCTGTGGATACGGTTGTTGTGCAATTGCCAGAATGTACTTACAGCACGTCTGGCATTCCATTGGCATTATCCATCTAGCTGGGTGAGAGTGGTTTATATGAGCCCCACCACGCGGAAGAAAACCAGAACCCTTGCGGCAGTGGGGGCACGTGCCGCGCATCGTATAGCTGTGCTGTTGGCTATTAACGGCAACGATTTCCATATCTAGGGGCCGATTTTTCCATAAGAACAAGGCCGTCCCTTGGAGCAATTCAATCAAATCCGGCGAGCCAAGTTCGCTTTTCATCGTACACCTCTAGTTGGGCGAGTCAAGTAATTTATTGGCTTTATCGGTATTGATACGCCCTCAGACGCGCGTGGGCTTGCTGCTCACCGATCATCACAGTTGATTCCTAGTCAGAGAACCGTCAATATAATTCTTCCGCATAATTCTTCCGCAAGGATGCAGTTTCCGGCCGTCTACACCGTAGAAGAACAGGCAGCGCTGAAAGGCAGAACCGGCAGATGATGGTTACAGGCAATCCGCATTTAGAGTATTCCCTGCAAGAGGAACAAAGACGTGCCGTGCGTTCGAAGGCTCTTGCAGTCGCTCTTCTTCTTGTCGCCCTTGTTGCAATCGCGCATGCCCAGAGCGCTCCGGTGGCTGGAGCGGGGGATCAGCGGTTTCGTTTCACGGAGAAGCCTGGACCGGATGCGGTGGGACTGAAGGTGGTGGAGCAGTATGATTTCTCGCGCACCTATCGTCCTCTCATCGATGAATTGGGCAAGGCGTATCAGGGAGAGCGGGCGCGGCCGCTGCAGACGCTGATCTGGTATCCGGCGCAGAAGAGCAATGGCAAGGCGATGACGGTTGGAGATTACAGCGATCTGCTGGCTACGGAGACCAGCTTTGGGAAACCTGAGCTGTGGTCGGATTGGAAATGGTGGATCGAGGGCATGAAGCCTACGCTGAAAGATTCGATGTGGGCGGTGCGCGATGCTCCGCTGCTGGCGGGACGATTTCCGGTGGTGATCTATGCGCCGAGTCTTTCGTCGATGTCGTGGGAGAACGCAGACATCTGCGAGTACCTGGCGAGCCACGGCTATGTGGTGGTGGCTAGTCCGAGTACGGGCGCGAGGTCGCGCGATATGACCGTCGATCTCGCCGGCATTGATGCGCAGGCGCAGGACATTTCGTTTCTGATTGGGTACGCGCGGACGCTGCCGGATACGGAGATGTCGGAGATTGCGGTGGCGGGGTTTAGCTGGGGTGGAATCTCAAATCTGTTTGCGGCGGCGCGGGACAACCGGATTGACGCGCTGGTGGCGCTCGACGGCTCCATGCGGTATTTCCCCGGTCTGGTGAAGGCGGCGACCGATGTGCATCCGGAGCAGATGACGATACCGATGATGTTCTTTTACCAGGGGTCAACAACGCTCGAGAAAATCGCGCGACAGAAACCAAACAAAGATACCGATGGTCCCAATGTACTGAATGCGTGGACGCACGGCGACCTGATTACGGTGGAAGACATCGCGCTGGTCCACACGGAGCACGGCTCGATGTTCCAGCGAAATGAGCGCATCTGGAAGAATTATGCGAGAAGTCACAAAGCGGATTACACGCGGGCGGATGGGATGGTCGGCTATGCGTGGATCGCGCGCTACACGCTGGAGTTTCTGGATGCGTATCTGAAGCGGGATGCGCAGGCGATGGCGTTTCTGAAGAAGACGCCGGCGGAGGTGGGCGTTCCTCCGCACATGATGACGGTGAACTTTCGCGCGGCAAAAGGGATACCGGCGAGTCTGGACGCGTTGCGCGCGGAGCTGGGACGGCAGGGCTTCGATCATGCTGCGGCGATCTATGCGGCGATGCTGAAGGAGCAGCCGGATTTCAAACTGGATGAGGACGCGGTGGTCCGGTGGGGGTCTGACCTGATGGAGGAGAATCATCTGGCGGAAGCGATCGAAGTGTTGAAGCTCGACGTGCAGGTGTTTCCGAGTTCGTGGAATGGCTATGACAGCCTGGGCGAGGCGTACATGAAGGCCGGGCAGAAGCAGTTGGCGATTG
>PMSZ01000160.1 GCA_003168235.1 Acidobacteriaceae bacterium | reverse complement strand
CAGGTCTCAGGTCTCAGGTCTTAGGTCTTAGAAAATCTTGGTTGATTCGTTTTTCCTGAGACCTGACACCTGAGACCTGACACCTGCCTTGCTATACTGCGATGCCATGCTGAAAAAAGTATTGGAGCAGGGACGTGAGGCCGCCGACATCGCTCTCGAGGAACTTCTGCCGCCCGCTTCCCAATATCCCACCTCGATTCATCAGGCCATGCGGCACAGTGTCTTCGCCGGAGGAAAGCGCCTCCGTCCGATCCTCTGCATGGAATCGGGGCGAATGATAACGCTGGCCGCAAAGTCCCATACCAAGTCATCCGCGGGATCACCGCCCCCTGGCATCGAGCAAGTCGGCGCGGCGCTCGAAATGCTGCATACGTATTCGCTGATCCACGACGATTTGCCGGCCCTTGACAACGACGACCTGCGCCGCGGCCGCCCTACCAGCCACAAGGTCTTCGGGGAAGCAATCGCTATCCTCGCCGGAGACGCCCTGCAAACCCAGGCCTACGAAGTGCTGGCGCAACTAATTTGTTCCGCTGAGGCCCGCGTTGCCATCATCCGCGAAATCGCCCGCGCCACCGGCACCATCGACGGCATGATCGGAGGCCAGGTTGTCGACCTCGAAGCCGAGCACCAGAAGCCCGACCTCGCTACGCTGGAATACATTCACGGCTCCAAGACCGCCGCGCTCATCACTGCCAGCGTGGTCAGTGGAGGGATCTTCGCCGGTGCAACGACTCCCGACATTGCCCACCTGCGCACCTATGGCCAGTCGATCGGCTTGGCCTTCCAGATCGTGGACGATGTACTTGACGTGACCCAAACCTCCGAGCAACTCGGCAAAACCGCTGGCAAAGACACGGCCGCCGAAAAAGCCACCTATCCCGCGCTATTCGGCATCGAGGAATCGCTCCGCAAGGCCGATGTCTTGGTCGAAAAAGCATGCGCCGAACTAAACCAATACGGCCCGGCTGCGTCTACTCTCAAAGATCTCGCTCACTACCTCGTCGAGCGCAAGAAATGATTGCGTGAAGTTTGCCAACATCAGGTTTGCCGATAATGCTCGCTCCCCGTCAGCGCCAGGCGTTGTTCCTGTTCTCCTCGTAGCGGGAATTACCGCTTTTCTCTCATCCCTTTTCCTCTCATCCTTCGCCGTCGCGCAGACAATGCCTGCCTGGCGTTATGATCTGCGTCCCGGCGATCACCTGATCTATCGTTACTCGTTTCATCGGCAGAGCCAGAGCAGCAATAACAAAGACAGGGATGAAGAGAGGTTTCAAACCGAGGCCCGTTTTCGCACTCATGTGCTGGTCACTGCAGAGAACTCCGGAGCCATCGCCCTGGGCTTCCAGAGCAATCGTGAATCCGCGGAATTGACCGAATATGTTTCCAAGGGCAAAGACCAACTCGCTCACGAGCGGCCCGATTTTCAGAAACGGATGCGGGCGCGACCAACGCATTTTTCCGAAGCCATGGAAGTGTCGGCGATCGGAGACGCTCGCTATCCCTGGGAAATTGCGCGCGAATCCACCAGTCATCTAATCGGCGCTCTGCACGAAGTAATGCCTCTTCCGCCGATGGCGCCGGCCAAAGGACAAATCTGGCACGGCAGTGTTGTACTCGGGCTGGATTTTCGCTGGGTCGACGACGAATTCATCCACGGCAAATCCTGCCATCACATCGAGGGCACCTCGCCCGCGGGAAACATCAGGCTGAGCTACTGGTGGTCGCCCGACTCAGGCGTCATCGAGCAGCTCATCCTGGATGGGAGCTACCCCAATTACGACACCACCGTTCACGAGACCGCGCGCATAGAACTCGAATCGCGCACACGAGGCGAGTCGCCCGATCACTGGCTCGAATCACCGGACACGCAACAGGCCGCCCTCCAGTCGATTTTGCTGAGTCCCGACATTCCCATCTCCGCAGGGCAACTCATCCCACTTCTTTCGTCGGACGTTCCGTCGTCCGACATTTCCTCAAACGACGCAACCACCACGCAGGCCTTGGCGCTGGCGATCGCGTCGCGGCGTAAAATCGATCTGCCGCCTGCCCTTCTGCGCAACCTGCAGCAGAGTTCCAGCACTCTCATCCAGTCGGAAATTCGACTGCTCACCGAGGCCCTCAGCAGTTCTGTAAGCCCATCGCCCACGGTGGACGAATGCCATCGCCCCTTGCCGCAGAAATCTCCACATCCAAAATCTGGCACCTCATTCGAGGTTGTGCCGGCAACAAAAGAGGCTCCCGAGATTCCCTACCTGCTTCGCGTTCCTCCTTCGTACCGCGCCTCCGGCGGCCGGCCCGCGCCGCTGCTCGTCTATCTCAGCGGCGGCGCCGGTTACGCCATTGACGGTGTGAACTCCGCTCAAGACGCCGTTGCACAGACGGACTATCTCGTCCTCTATCCGCAAGCCGCTGGATACTGGTGGACACCGGAAATCGCTCGCCGCTTCGACGCCGTTTTCAATGATGTCCTCAAGCGCTTTAATGTCGATCGCGATCGCATCTACATCAGCGGTTTCAGCAACGGAGGGACCGGTGCGCTCTACTACGCCACTCTTTGGCCGCAACGCTTTGCAGCCGTCGTTACCCAAATGGGCGCGGGCCAGTGCAACGAGCAAGTCAAAGCCGGCCTCGCCAACGCCAGGAACCTTCCGCTGCTCCTGATCCACGGAGAGAATGACACCACCATCACTCCCGATTGCTCCACCACGACCCAGTCCGCGATGAACGACTTCCATCCAGCGACTGCACCTGAATTGAAAATTCTGCCCAAACACGGTCACGACATCACCTTACAATCCGATGAAGGACTGACACTGCCTTTCTTCCAGAACAGAGTCCGCAATCCCTTTCCGCGAACGGTTGACCTGATCGAAACCGATGCACTCGCCACCCGTGCCTACTGGGTTGAAATACTGGATGGCAAGCCCGGCAAATCTGACATTGACGCACGGGTTAAGACCGACAACACCATCGAAATCCACAGCCACGACGTCAAACGCATTCGCCTGTACCTGCGCCCCGAATTGCTGCCCAAACCCGGCGACTTCCGCATCGTGTGGAACGGCAAGAAGCTCTTCAGTGGTCCGCTACGCGATCGTTGCTCTATGCCTTCGTCGTCAGCCTCCGCAGATCCGGAGCTCGATCTCGCGGATACACGCGATTTGACGTTGCCTTAACTGCGTACAAAAGCACTTCCAGCCCTTGAATCTGGCCCGTACCAGTTGTAGAGTTTTATTGCTCTCGCGTTCTCCCGCCTTCTCATTCCTCACCCAGTGTTTTGCGCTTAATGGTTGTAGTGCGTGTGCAACTAAAGGCGTTGCTGGAGTGGGTACCACAAGATGTGGTGTTTTATTACTTGACCCATCCCCGTATTCGCCGTTAGAGTTGGTGCAAAGTATGGATGGCGTATCGGGTTTTAAGGCACGGCATCCAATGATGCGAGCAGCGAGGAACCTGAAGAGTTAACAGTCGTCGGCTAATCGAAAGCCCTGATCCGCCGAAGGTAACCCTTGGATTCCCGCGATTTGCAGCGCCCTCCAGCCAGCGCCAGCCGGGTCCGCGGATGGCACGTGTCCGCGTCTGTAGTACGAAGGAGTCACTTTTGCTCAAACTCAAAAAGCTGCAAATCCTGGGATTCAAGTCGTTCTGCGATCGCACCGAGCTGAAATTTCACGGCGAAGGCATCGCCGCCATCATCGGCCCCAACGGCTGCGGCAAGTCGAACATCGCCGACGCCATCTCCTGGGTGCTCGGGGAGCAATCGGCCAAAACCCTGCGCGGCTCGCGCATGGAAGACGTGATCTTTGCCGGCACGCGCGACCGCAATCCCACCGGCATGGCCGAGGTGTCGCTGACTCTGATCGACCCCGAAATTTACGGCGGACCAGATACAAGTGCGCCC
>PMSZ01000120.1 GCA_003168235.1 Acidobacteriaceae bacterium | reverse complement strand
GACCGGCATCGTGAGCCTGCGCGTGAATCAGATCACTTTGACCATGGAGACGAAAACAAAAGATAACGTGTTCGTCACCATTCCGATTTCGGTGCAGAACCGCGTTCGTCCGGAAAAAGTTTACGACGCCTACTACAAGTTGTCCGATCCGGTGGCGCAGATTAAATCCTATGTCGAGCAGGTGATTCTCGGGCATGTGCCTGGAATGACGCTGGACGAAGTGTTCGCCTCGCAATCCAGCATTGCCGCGGCCGTCAAGCAGGAACTCGATGCCGACATGGCGACCTTCGGCTACGAAATTGTCAATGTGCTGGTGACCGACATCGTTCCCGATTCAAAAGTAAAATCAGCGATGAATGACATCAATGCGGCGCAGCGGGAACAGGTCGCCGCCAATGCCCGCGGCGAGGCGGAAAAGATTCTTGTAGTCAAGAAGGCCGAGGCCGAGGCGGAAAGCAAAGCGCTTCAGGGACAGGGCATCGCAAATCAGAGGAAAGCGATCATCGAAGGCCTGCAGGTCTCGATCGAGCAGTTCCAGAAAGTGGTCGAGGGCGCCTCGGCGAAAGAAGTGATGCAGTTGGTGATGGTTACGCAGTATTTCGATACCCTGAAGTCCATCGGAGAAAGCGACAAGACCAACACGCTGTTTTTGTCGCACTCGCCTCTCGCCGTCAAAGAGGTTTCGGACCAGATCCTGCAGTCGATGCTGGTCGCGGAGAGAGCGAACGGCTGAGGCGACCGAGTCGTCACCCCCGGTCGAAAAAATCGGCCGACAAACTCGACGGATTTTATCTCGTCAGACCGTCCGTTCAAGGCACTTTCGCGTTCTATCCATCCTCCGAACGGGATAAGATAATAACAACCATCAGCATCATGGCCACAACGGAAATTATTCCAGTTCTTGCCGATTCCGCGGAATCGCGGCGCTATAACCGCATTAAGCGGTGGCTCGGCCTCGCCGATTTTGTCCTTGGCTTTGGCTTGCTCGTCGTGCTGCTGGCGACCGGTTGGACCGGCTGGCTGCGCGATCTGGCTGAGCGGGGCGCTGCACAGAACTACTTTTTTGCCGTTTTTCTCTACGTTCTGATGCTGATGTTCATCAGCAAAGTGATCGGAGCTCCGATCGAGTATTACGCCTTCCGCCTCGAGCACCGCTATAACCTCTCCAATCAGAAATTCCGCTCCTGGCTCTGGGATGAATGCAAAGGCCTGCTGCTCGGCCTGGTCATCGCGACCATCATTGTTGAACTGCTCTACAAGTTGATCCGCGAAACCCCGCAGCACTGGTGGCTGATTGCATGGGCCGTTTTCCTCGGACTTTTCGTATTGCTCGCACAACTCGCGCCGGTTGTGCTGTTTCCTATTTTCTATAAATTTGAACCGTTGGAAAACGAAGAACTCAAGCGCCGCCTGATCGTGCTGAGCGAGCGCGCCGGCACGCGCATCCGCGGCGTTTATAAATGGCATCTTTCCGAGAAAAGCAAAAAAGCAAACGCCGCGCTCACCGGACTCGGCGCGACCCGGCGCATCATTCTCGCCGACACCTTGCTGGACAATTATTCCGATGACGAAATCGAAGCCGTGCTCGCTCACGAACTCGGGCACCACGTACACCGCCACATCCTGAAAAGCATTTTGGTGCAGGCGGGAATCACACTGTTCGGCTTCTGGCTGGCAAATGAAGTCCTGCGCTACGCTGTCGAGCGCCGCAATATGTTTGAGACCATGTCCGATTTCGCCAATCTGCCGCTGCTGATTCTGGTCTCGACCGTGCTTTCCTTTCTCCTGATGCCCGCGCTCAACGCTTACTCGCGCTTCAACGAGCGCCAGGCCGACCGTTATTGCTTTGAATCGGTGGCCACCGTGGGACCTTTTATTTCGTCGATGAACAAGCTGGCCGAACAGAACCTCGCTGAAAAGACTCCATCACGCTGGGTCGAGTGGCTGCTGCACTCACATCCCGCAATTGCCAAGCGAACGGCTGCCGCCGAAGCCTGGGCGAAATCTCACTGACATCTAGCGCGGGTCCTCGCTCGCGTTTCGACATTATTGTTCGTTGCTTAAGTTCAGTGTGCCGCGTCCCGCAGAATTTCTTCCACTCGCCGCAAATCCTCTTCTGTATCCACTCCGACCGTATCGAACGGCGTCTCCGCCACGTAGATCGGAACCCCGTTCTCCAGAAAGCGTAACTGCTCCAGTCGTTCGCTGCGCTCCAGCGACGATTCCGGCCAGCGCACGAATTTGTCCAGCGCTTCCTTCCGATAGCCGTAGAATCCAAGATGCTTGTAGTAGCGTGGATGCAAGCCATCGCGGTCGTACGGAATCGCAGCCCGCGAAAAGTACAACGCCCTTCCGCTATCGTCCGTCACCACCTTCACCGCGCTCGGATTGCTAATGTCCACCTCCGTACACGAAGTCTTCAACGTTCCTACCTCGACACCTGCTCCTTGCATCACCGCAATCAGACTGTCGATGTGCTCCGGCCGCGTCATGGGCTCATCGCCCTGAACGTTCAAATAAACGTCCGCCGGAATCGCCGTCGAAATTTCATGCACCCGCTCGGTACCCGACCGATGCGCCGACGACGTCATGCGCGCGACGAAGCCTTGCTGTTCACAGAACCGCAGAATTTCATCCGAATCGGTAGCGACAAGCACCTCGGCGACCGACGAACAACGCCGCACACCCCGATACACCCAAGCCAACAGCGGAACGCCCGCGATCTCCCGCAGCATCTTGCGCGGCAGCCGCGTCGAGGCCAGACGCGCTGGAATCACAGCGATGACTTTCATCCGCCCAGTTTCGCACGGGGCCCGGCGGTTTGACACTCCATTCCGCGCGCTCAGGACCCTCAGTAGGATTCTTCAGTCCTTAACCAACCATGCCAGAGCTTCCTCGCGGGTCTTAAAAACGGGGAATTCGCGACGGGAGAAGGTACGCAGGTTCTCAGCGAACTCCGGAGGAAGGCTATCCGTTCCCACCAATGCGGATTTCCTGACATGCGGCTTGTCGAAAACGGCAGTTTCTTTCAAGGCCCGAATGGCTTCTGGGTTAAAGAATGCTCCCGTGAAATCGGAAAGTATCAAAACTGAACCGTGCGGATGATTCGTCACAATTTCGGGCACTGCCCGGGAAGTCCCTTCGCTCTCAACATCCGAACAGTGTGAAAAGTCCACCAGAAGAATCTGTTTTCCCTGATGAGTGATGAACCTGATACGGTCGTTCATATGCAGCACTTCCGTTCCGAGGAAGCAGAAGTTTGTCACCGGCGACTGCTGAATGTCAACGGGCAAACCGCAATGGTCACGCATGCACCATCACCGAACAGACGATTGGTCAACGGAATGTTCTACAATGTTGTACTGCATTAAGACCACTTGTCTGTAACCGATTGAAAACACACCGTGGCGGTGTAGCTCAGGTGGTTAGAGCGACGGTCTCATAAGTGGCTCTGGAATCAATGACTTACGG